>CAIXZV010000550.1 GCA_903924005.1 uncultured Chloroflexota bacterium
CATGGACGCGCTGCGCCAGATCGCGCGTGACCACG
This sequence comes from uncultured Chloroflexota bacterium, assembly GCA_903924005.1. Taxonomy (GTDB): domain Bacteria; phylum Chloroflexota; class Limnocylindria; order Limnocylindrales; family CSP1-4; genus CAIXZV01. The sequence continues at coordinate 36 of CAIXZV010000550.1, forward strand.
GCATCGAGCGCCACGTCGTGTTTACTGGGCGGCGGGACGACATCCCGGCGATCACCGCAGCGCTGGACGTGGCGGTGCTGCCGTCCTACCGCGAGGCACAGGGCCTCACGATCCTGGAGGCGATGGCGCTGTCGCGGCCCGTTGTGGCGTCCAACGTGGGCGGTATTCCCGAGATGGTGGAGCACGAGAAGACGGGCCTGCTGGTGCCGCCGCACGACCCGCCGGCGCTGGCCGCGGCGATTGTCCGGCTGCTGCTTGACCACCAATTGGCCGACACCGTTGCCCGCGCTGGCCATGACCTCGTCCATGACCGCTTCTGCGTCCAACTGATGGTGAACGCGGTGCAGGAGCTGTATGACGATGGCGCCCGCGCCGTCCGGCCGCGCGAGGCGATTGCAGCGGCGGGCTGACAACCTCGCAGCCGCACGATGCAGCAACCGGGCACGTAGGATCGCGCGATGCGGCTGACCTTTGAACGGCTCTGGATCGTGTTGGCACTGGCACTGCCAACGCTGCTGTCGTTGCTTGTCGCCCTCCCGGCGGTTGATCTTGCCTATCAGGTTCGGGCTGGGGAGCTGATCCTCTCCAGCGGCGCCATCCCCACCGTCGACACATGGACATTCACCGCGGCGGGCACAGTTTGGGCCGATCAGCAGTGGCTGGCCCAAGTCCTCCTCGCCCTCGGGTACCGGGTGGGTGGTTGGGAATTCCTCGCCGTCTTGCGCGCTGGCCTTGTCCTGGCAACCACAGGGCTGCTGCTGGGCCTCGGTGTGGCGCGCGGGTCCTCAGTGCGGACGTCCGCCATTTTGGCCCTCATTGCGTTCCTGCTCGCGGCGCCCGCGCTTGCGCTCCGGCCGCAGCTCTTTGCCATTGCCGTCTTTGCAGCCCTTCTGGTCCTGGTCGCCGTTCGGGAGCGCCATCCGCGGCTGTATCTGGCGGCGCCCCTGCTGGTGATCCTCTGGGCAAACCTGCACGGGAGCTTTGTTCTTGCGCCTGTACTGCTGGGTTACGCATGGGTGGACAACCTGGCGCGCCGACGCCCGGCGCGGCGTGCCTTGGCCGTGCTTGTGGTTGGCACCGTAGCCACGCTTGTGAACCCGCTGGGGCTGGGCGTCTGGGCCTACGCGGCAGGCATCGGCGGGAACGCCGTGATCACGGGACGTGCCACGGAGTGGCAGCGGACCGCGCCGTTCACGGTGCCGGGCACCCTGTTCTACGCATCGGTCCTGGGGGCTGTCGTGCTGGCGGTCCGGTGCCGCGCCCGCCTGTCGGGCGCCGACTGGCTCTGGCTGGGTGCGATGGCTGCGCTTGGGGCCGCCGCCGTCCGGGGTCTCGCCTGGTGGCCCGCCGGCGCCGTCCTCGTCGTGGCTGCTGCGGCGCCGTTTGCCGCATCGCTCGGGACAGACACGCGCGTTCGGCGCGGGTCCGCTCTGAACACCGTCGTGGCCTGCCTGCTGATGGTGGTGCTTGTCCTTGCCGCCCCATGGTGGCGGCCGGCCGATCTGGTGACGGGACGGCGTGCCCTGCTGGCGTATGCCCCGGCAGGTCTTGCCACGGCGCTGCGCGGTATCGCTCCGGCGGGCTCGCGCGTCTATGTGCCGCAGACCTGGGGCTCGTGGTTTGAGTGGGCGGTTCCCGGCGCAACCTACTTCGTCGATGCCCGCTTCGAGCTGTTTGACGCGGCCGTCTGGAGCGATCTGGACGCGATTGTGGCTGGAGGCGCCTCAGCTGCGCAGGCCCTCAACGAACGCCACGTGGACATCGTGGTGCTCGCGGCTGGCGACAGCGGGCCCGGCAGCGCCTGGACGCAGGTGTACGCGGATCCCGACGGCCAGATCCTCATCCGGTCGCCGCTCCCGACGGTAGCGCGAGCTAGGGTCGCCGCTCCCGAACGAGATAGTTGGGGCGCTTTCGGACCTCCTCGTTGATCCGCCACACATACTCGCCAATCACGCCGAGCATCAGCATGATGAGCCCGCCCACGACAAGGACCGCCACCATCAGCGGTGCCCAGCCTGAGAACGGCGTGTCGCCGGCCAGCCAGCTGATGACAACCGTCAGGGCCCAGAAGAACCCAAAGCTCGCCGTCAGGAACCCCAGCAGGCTGATGAAGCGGATGGGGAGGTAGGAGGCGTCAAGCACGGCGTCGATGAAGTTCTTCAGCCGCTTCCCGAAGTTGTACTGGGACCGGCCGATCGTCCGCCGCTGGCGCTCATACGGGATGAAGCTTGTCCGATATCCGCCCCAGAGGAGGTCGCCCTGGAAGAAGCGGTGGCGGACGTCGATGGCGTTGAACGTGTCCATGACCACGCGGTCCATCAGGACGACGTCAAACCCGCCTCGTGGGATCTGGGGCAGGGCCATCCGCAGAACGCTGTACGCCACCCGTGACGTCCAGCGGGCGAACAGCGGGTCCGACCGGTTGGCTCGGAAGCAGATCACCAGCTCGGAGCCGCCCTCCCAGCGCTCAACCATCTGGGGGATGAGCTCGGCCGGATCCTGCAAGTCAGCGCTGATGTTGATCACGGCGTCGCCGGTGGCCTCACGGAAGCCGGCCAGCATCGCGGCCATCTGGCCGAAGTTGCGCGTGAACGTGATGGCCTTGACCCGCGGGTCAAGCGTCTGCAGCCGCAGGATCTCGTTCCACGATCCGTCTTTGGACCCGTCGTCAACCAGCACAAACTCAAGCTCGTGCTGGGGGACGTCACGTTCGAAGACCGCAGCGATCCGATCGTGCGTCGCGCCGATGGAGCCCTCGTTCTGGTAGACGGCGACAACCACGGAGACCTTCACTGCCGGGCTCCGGGCTCGCAGACCAGCAGTAGGCTTGCGCACAGCTCCGGGTAGCGCTGGCCAAGCGCGTAGCACCCCTCCAGGTACCCCTCTGAGATGATGTCCGTGCGCAGCAGCCGGTCCCACTGGAAGTTGGCCAGTGCCTTGAAGAAGATCCCGGAGCGGTGGATAACCCGGAGGCCTGCCGCTGCGGCGTCGCGCTCCAGCGTGTCCAGCGAGTACGTGCGCCGGTGTCCGTGCGCGGCTTCGGCAGGCGTCACGGCTGCGTTGTGATCGATGAGGCCCATGTGCACAGCAATCTGGCGTGATGGGGCATCGGCATTTGGCACAACAAGGAAGAAGCGTCCAGAGGCGGCCAGCCACTCCTCGTTGATTCGGCGGAGCACCAGGACTGGATCGTCAAGGTGCTCAAGCGCATGGGTCATGACCACGTTGTCATAGCGCTGCGGCAGGACCACTGACTCGAAGGTGCCGTGGACAAGCCTGACGCGGTCGCCGAGCCGGCTTCTGGCCTCCTCGAGGGCGGCACCGGACGCGTCCACGGACGTCACATCGCTTGCCACGCCCAGAAGGCGCGCCGTGAAGTCGCCCTTCGAACCGCCAAGCTCCAGGGTTGACCCGTTGCGCAGGAACGGCTGGAACGAGCGGATCATGAACGGGTGCATCACCTCGAGATCAAACCCGTAGGCGTACTTCTCGCGGTCTGTGTCTCGCGAGTCGTCCAGCTCCCGGTCGTGGTCGCGCTGCAGCGTCATGCCGGCGTTTCCCAGTAGCCGGTGGCGTCAACGAGGGCGCGATAGTCGCTCCGCGTGATGCCCACCACAACCTGGTCCCAGAAGCGGCCCTTGCGGAAGAAGTAGCTCCGCCGCCGCCCTTCCTCCTGCCAGCCAAGCTTCTTGCCGCAGTACATGGCGATCGAGGCCGCGTTGTACTCGATCATCGACCCGTCAAGACGCTCAAGGCCAAGCTCGTCAAAGGCATAGCGCATCGTGGACATGACGGTGTCCACGCCAAGCCCGCGGCCGCGCTGGAGCTGCTCGCCAATGACTAGACCGTGCCATGCGTGCCGGTTGCGCCAGTCAATCTGCACGATGCTTGACAGCCCAACCGGGCCAACATCCGGCACATCCACGATGAACCGCTGGTTGAGAGGGTCGCCCTTGAGCGCCTCGAACCATCCCTGGTGGAAGTCCATGGAACTTGGGAAGTGGATCTCGCCTATCCCGTCCTGCGTGACCGGGTCATTGGCCCACTTGTGGAGCAGCGGCAGATCCTCAGCTTCCACAGCGCGGAGCGTCACGATCTTGCCTGCGATGTTCACGATGTGCCTCCCGTCCCCGTGCGTGGTCGCGACGGCCTGGTGCCGCAGAGCGTCTCAGACCTCGGCAAGTCTGGCCAGTCCAAAGCCGTAACGGCCAAACTCGTTGCCGTTGTAGAGCAGATACGCGGTGTCGCGCCAGCGGAACATGTGCGGGTAGCAGAGCATATCCGCGTCCCACGCCCCCGGGCGCACGTCGATGCCCGCTGCCGCATCGTCCCTGCGCCAGTGCGCCAGGTCGTCGGAGACCGCGTAGCCAATTCTGTAGGCACGCGTCGGATCTGTCCGGAACCCGGACGCCTCCCGATAGCAGAACAGCATGTGGTGACGCCCCGCCTCCGTCAGCACCGTGGGCAACGCCTGACACTCGTCCGGCCCAAGCCGGTCCGGGACAACCTGGCGACCGGGCCCGCGGCGCTCCCACGTGACGCCATCCTGCGACATCGCGTGGCCGATCTTGTAGACGCGCTCAGGATCTGCACCCTCCGCATACCGCTTCCAAGCCGAGCCGAAGATGTACCACATGTGG
>CAIXZV010000551.1 GCA_903924005.1 uncultured Chloroflexota bacterium
CGGCGTCCAACTGCTGGGCGGCCACGAGCCGGGCGACCTGCACGAGGGCGGGCTTGAGGAACGCGCGCCGGTGCTGCTCGACATCGTGCGGCGCATCGTGGAGGACTGGCCGCAGCCGCCCAACCCAATCCGCGGGCGATCGCTGCGTGACGCGCTCAGGCAAGGCTTCGCGCCGCCGCGCCGCGTCATCGGCAACCGTGCACGGCTCCGGTCGCTCCTCCGCTGGGCCGGCGGCAACTCGGCAACCGGGACCGTCCGTGACGTGGCAGACCTAGACCGCGTCGTCCAGACGCCACTGCCTTCACGCGCCAGGCGTGATGTCGTCCTGGGTCTGCTGGGCAGCCCCATCCTGCTCCACGAGGGCTCGGTGACCACCAAGGGCGTGACGCGGGCCGGGGAACGCGTCCACGTCTACCTCGACGTGTCAGGGAGCGTGTCGGGGCTTGTCGGCGTGCTCTCGGCCGCCATCGCCGACTGCTCCGCCTTTGTCCACCCGGTGGTCCACTGCTTCTCCACGGTGGTCGCGGACTGCTCAATCGCAGATCTGCGCGCCGGGCGTTTCATGACAACTGGGGGCACCGACGTGGCCTGTATCGCGGAGCATGCCCGCAAGCACGGTGTCCGGCGCGCGGTGATTCTCACCGACGGCTACGTCGGCAAGCCTGTTGGCAGCGATGCCGACACCCTGGGTCGCATGCGCATTGCGGTGGCCTACACGAGCGCAGCCAAACCCGACGACCTTGCGCGGGTCACGGGTCGTGACGATGTTCTGGAGGTGGCGGCATGAACGTGTCCAACGGTGCGCGGCTTCGGCCGGCAGAAGCTGTGGCGGCTGGTCACCCCGACAAGATCTGCGACGCAATCGCAGACCTGCTGGTTGAGGAGGCGACCCGTCAGGAGCCGAGGGCGCTTGTGGGCGTGGAGGTGGCAGTCCACCGCGACCGGGTCTTCATCACCGGGCGGATCGCCGGCACCCAACTGACCATCACGGACATCGAGCAGATGGTTCGCGAACGCTATGCGCACATCGGCTACGGCGACACGTGGGGGCCCCGCCCCGAGAGCCTGACCATCGTCTGCGATCTGGACCTCGGTCCCCTGGTCCCAGGCGAAGCCGACTTCCGTGCGGTCTCGGACGACCAGTCCATCTGCACGGGCTATGCCGTGGACTCGCCGGAGACCGGCTGGCTGCCGCCCGAGCACTGGCTCGCGCTCACAATCATCCGGCGGCTCGAGCAGCTGCGCGTCCGGCAGCCTGATCTGCGTCTTGGCCCCGACGCAAAGGCCGCGGTGCTCTGTCTTGAGCAACCGGGCCAGCCGATGGGTCTTGAGGCGGCAACCGTGTCCGTCCAGCAGAAGGTTGGCGGGGACGAGATCGCCACGCGCCGTGCGGTGGTGGAGGCGGTCCGCTCCGCCATGGTGTCGGCCCAGAGCGTGCTCGAGATCCCGGGGGATCTTGGGGATCGCATCCTGATCAACGGCGCTGGGAACTTTGAGTGCGGCGGACCGATGGGCGACAACGGCCTGTCGGGCAAGAAGCTTGTTGTGGACGCCTACGGCCCACGCGTACCCATCGGCGGCGGTGCGCTGTCTGGGAAGGACTTCTTCAAGGTGGACCGCGTTGGCGCAATCGCCTCGCGGCGGCTTGCCACAAGCATCGTCCGGTCCGGCGCCACGCGCGAAGCGCTCGTGGAGCTGCTCTGGCAGCCGGGTGGCCGGGAGGCGCGGATCGCGGCCGTGACCAATGCCCACGGTGAAGCCATCGACCCCGCTCCGTGGCTGCACCTGGTGGACTTCACGCTGGAGGGCAACGGCAACCGCTGGACGCCGCGCCAGTTTGGCCCGTCGGGCTGGGGGGACCGGCTCTCGGATGTCGCCACGGTGGGCCACTTCGGCAGCGGCCAGCCTTGGGAGCCACAGTCCTGGGATCGGGTGATCAGGGTGAGCACCGGACGGCCCTGATGGTCATCCGGCGTCCCACGCGCCTTCGGCTACGCCGCCCGCTCCCGCGGCTGCGGCCGCCAGGCGATGCCCGTGCCAAGGGCGTAGGCGACGACCACGCCGCCCTCAGACCACGGCAGCTGGTCCCAGTTGTGGAGCAGCTCGCAGGCCTCCTGGCCAGCGGCAACCACCAGGCATGCGCCTGAGAACTCCAGCGGCTGGAGCCTGGCGCCGAGTGCCTCGCCGATGGAGCGGAACTCGTCGCGGTCCCCCTCGAGGATGACGGGGACGCCGGCAATCTCCCCGTACGCAAACGCCGCGGAGCCCTTGAGCGGGACGCGAACCCGATAGATCGTGGCCATCGCACACCTCCCTATCCGGGGTTCCCAAGGCAAGCCGGCAAACACACAGCGGTGCTGCAAGTTCGCCGTTGGGACCCTGTTGCCGCATCGGGTTCAGCCTTGGCACCTGTCCGACCACCAGGGGAAGTCGGGGTTGCCCGCGTCGTCTGTGAGCTGTTTCTCTCGGACGCTGTCTAGATGCGGATCGCTCTCGCGACACCCGAATTCTAGCGGATCAGCGCCCACTTGACAAGTTCGCGTCACTCTGCATCAATGTACTCCGCATCTAAGGCAATTGATGCATCAAAGCACGGACGAGGTAGCCATGGACGACGAACAGGCATTTCTCGCCACCTACGACGCCAGCCGCTATCCCCGCCCGTCCGTTGCGGTGGACGTGGTGCTGCTGACCGTTGCGGACGACACGCTCAAGACGCTGCTGGTCCGGCGCACGTCGCAGCCGCAGCAGGGCCTCTGGGCGCTGCCGGGCACGTTTCTGGGCATCGACGAGTCACCAGACGAGGCGGCGGCCCGCGCGCTGGCGGCCAAAGCCGGCATCGACAACGTCTTCACCGAGCAGCTCTACACGTTTGGTGCGCCGGGCCGCGATCCGCGAACCCGCGTCCTCTCAATCGCGTATTACGCATTGGTGGAGCCGGGGCGCCTCCAAGCGGTAGCCACCGTCAACGGTGACCGCGATCTCGTGCTCGCCTCCCTGGCAGTTGACGCAAACGGCCACGTGCGCAGCGTCCAGGCGCGCGACACCGCGGGGCGTCCCCTACTCCTCGCCTTCGACCATGACGCCATTCTGGCGATGGCGGTGGAGAGGATCCGCGGCAAGCTCGGGTACGCCCCAATCGGCTTCGAGCTCCTGCCGGACACCTTCTCGCTCGCAGCGCTGCGCCGGGTTCACGAGGCCATCCTGGGCCGGCCGCTCAACAAGGACAGCTTTCGCCGCACCGTGCTTGACCGGGGTCTCGCTGAGGCCACAGGCGAGTTCGAAACCGGGCTGGGCCATCGCCCGCCTGAGCTCTACAGATTTGCCGCCGGCGACACCGCTGGGCGGCGCCGATAACCGATAGTCGAAAGGGGGACGCCATGAAGAAGAACAACAACCAACCCAACAACCAACCCGCCGTCCACAACAACATCACCCTGTCTTCCCGCCTCGCCGGCGCCGTCTGGGGCCATCTCGTTGGGGACGCCACGGGCGTGCCGTATGAGTTCGGGCCGCCCATGCCCGCCGAGGACGTCGTCTTTGGCCACACGGGCTCGCACGGCCAGCCCGCCGGAACGTGGAGCGACGACGGCGCGCTCATGCTGGCGCTGCTTGACTCGCTGCTCAAGGCAGGCTTCAACCCCGAAGACCAGGGCAAGCGAGCCCTGTCCTGGTACCGCAAGGGCGCCTATGCCCCGGGCGCCAAGGTCTTCGACGTTGGCACCACCACATGGGAGGCCATGGCTGCCCTCCAGAGCCGGATGCCGGCGCTGGAGGCTGGACCCGCGGGCGAACGCAACTGCGGCAACGGCTCGCTGATGCGGATCCTGCCCATCGGGCTGACCGGCAGCGATCTCTACCCGAACAGCGTCATCGAGCGAGCCCACCAGAGCTCAAGGGTGACGCACGGCCATCCGCGCTGCCAAGTTGCATGTGCCGTGTACGCCTTGACGGTTGTCGGCCTGTTGCGCGGACAGGCGCCACAGGAGGCGCTGGCGGCTGCCTTCGCCCAGTGCGAGTACCTGTACTACCCGGAGCAGGACCGCGGCTACGCTGACTACCTCGCGGCGCTGGAGGAATTGCGCTCGTGGACGCCGCGGAGTGGCCGCGGCTTCGTCCTCGACTCGTTCTGGTCAGCGTGGGACGCGTTTGCCGGAGCTGCCGACTATGCCGACGCCATCCGCCGTGCGATCGCGTACGGCGGCGACACCGACACCACGGCCGCGATCGCGGGCGGGCTGGCGGGCGCTCGCTGGGGCTGGGAGTCCATCCCGGTGGAGTGGCGACGCGGGATGCGCGGTCACGAGATCGCGCAGCCGCTGGTGGATCGCCTTGTGGCGAAGAAGACCGGGGCGCGGACGTCAACCGAGAACCCGCTTCGGGTGGACGAGCTTGACCTTGCCGGAACCGACCTGGAGGGTCTCGGCCGAGCCGGTGTCACCTTCCTGCCCGGGAAGAAGCGACCCGGCTACTCGGGCGATGACCACTGGCGAGATCTCGATCTCGACCGTGCACGTCTGCGGGAACTGGGCGTTGACGCGCTGTTCCTGCTCAACACGGACGAGGAGTTGGGCTTCTGTCAGGTGCCCGAGCTGCCGGCGGTCATGGCTGCCGATGGCCCGGAGCTGATCCGGTTCCCCATCACCGATGGCGACGTGCCACCGGATCCCATCGCCTATCAAGCGGCGGTGGCTGATCTTGTGGAGCGGGTGCGGGCCGGCCAGTTCGTCGCCATCGCGTGCCGTGGCGGCGTGGACCGCTCCGGCATGACGGCGGCGTGCCTGTACCGGGAGATTGGCCTCGACTTCAACGAGGCGATCCGCCGGACCCAGGCCGCCCGGCACAACTCGATCCGGATGTACCACCAGCAGGACTTCGTCCGGGCCTGGCC
>CAIXZV010000552.1 GCA_903924005.1 uncultured Chloroflexota bacterium
ACCACCTCGGCACCCGGCGGCACCAGCGGGCGCCAGTCGGCGCCAGTTGGCGCCAATCGCCGCAACCTCAGCGGCGGATCACCTTGCCAGCCGCGGCTCGCTTCACCATAGCCTGGAGCCGCGCAAGCCTTGCTGGCGTGAGGCTCTTCTGGACAGGCAGCGCCCCAACCCACGTGGGAAGGTCATCCGGGCTGATCACGGGGCAGGCGGCCGTGCCGCGCACCCGCGGGTCGTCCGTGGCAAGGACGGCGTTCACGGTGACCACGAAGTCGCGGTCAGTGGACACAAACCAGCTCCGCAGCCGGTCCGCGTCTCGGGCGGCGCGTTCGGCAGGCGGCTCGACGCTCACCCACTGGTTGCGGGTTGCGAGGATCTCCCAGCGCAGGCCGTCCGTGCGGCTGAACTCGGCCGGCGGCACCTCGCCCACAACCACGGCGCCAAACGCACCAACGAGCACCTGGTGGATCCGGCGGCCGTCCTCGAGCACAAGATCGGCCACGGCGGATCGTCCGGGCGCAAGAGCGCGACGCATGGTTGACACCGGCCGACGGGGGAAGTGCCCGGCCCACGCCTCGAGGACAAATGCAATCCGCGCCATGCCGAAGATGACGAGGCTGGCCGGCACCGCGATCGCAAGGACCCAGGCCGTTAGTCCCGCCGCCAGCGCCCCGGGCGACCCGCGGCCGGCAGGGACCAGGCTCAGCACGATGGGTGTGTAGAGCAGGAGCCAGCCCAGGACACCACCGGCGCCAACCATCGCCACAGCGACAGCAAGGGTACGAACGGCGGCAAACCGGCCGGAGCGCGGGGCGAGCGGGTTCGTCGGGTTGATCTGCATGGCTTCATCCTCAACCACTCGCGCAGAAATGGAAGGGGGCGAATAGGACTAGGCGGCATGGCCAGTGGGTCTGGTGCACCCCTCAAGACCACAGCAAACCAAACAAGTGAACGCTGCCTTCACGCAACACCCGCCGGGTCTGGCCGGGGCGGGCGCCGTCCCCGTTAGCGCCGCGGCTTGGCGGGCTCGGGCGCCTTGCGCAGGATGACGATGTGCTGGTGGGCGATGTTGGGCACAAACGTGCGCGGGTAGCCGTACGGCCGAAGCCGCGTCCCGGCCTGGTACCAGGCGAAGTCCCCCTTTGGGACAAGGCCCACAGCATCGGCGCGGGCCGCCAGGTCGGACGCGGTAAAGACGTAGCGCCCTCCCTGGTAGGCGTCGCGGACGATGTACGCGGCATACCGCCCCGGTCGGAGGACGCGGTGGATCTCGCGGAAGACCTCGCCCATCGCGTCAAGGAAGGCGGCATAGGACGGCAGGTTGGCGAGATCGCCAGCGAGATCGGACACCATCGCGTAGTCGGTCCGCCGGTTTGCATGTGCCTCGGCCAGCTTGCCTCCGGCCATCGTCATCGGCAGCTGCACGTTGTACGGCGGGTCTGTGGCCACAAAGTCAATCGACGCGTCCGGGATGGCGCCAAACAGCTGGAGCGCCTCCCCTTCGCGGAGCTCCGTGCCGGACGGGTCAAACCCGCGCACGCCGCCAGGGTCGGTCATGCCCAGATCCGCCAGGAGTGGCCCGGCACCGTCGCGCTCGGCCGCCAGCGCGGCCACGGTCTCCCGATACACCGCGGCCCACCGCGGATCCAGCTCAAAGCCGATGGCCCTGCGCGGTCCGCGCGCGATGGCCGCGCCCAGCAGCGTGCCGCCGACGCCTGCGAACGGGTCCAGCACCAGCTCGCCCGAGCGCGTGAAGAACTCGATGAGGCGCGCCATAAGACGGGGCGGCTTGTTGGCGCCGTGCGCCTTTCGCCGGGCATGACCCAACTCCGACGGGTACGCCGTGGTCCAGAGCGACTTGGTGAAGTACAGCCACTCCTCACCCGGAAGCTCGTTCAGGTCGTTCGCGGGATGGGGCGGCTTGCGCTCTTGCACCGCCGCAGCGTACCGGCCCTGTCGGCACACCGCGACCGGTCCCTACAATGGACAAATGTCGGCTCGAGTGGAGAGTCCCCGCTACATCGGCCGTGCGCCCGAGTTCGCCTTGCTAGAGGCAGCGGTTGCGGGTGCCGCCAACGGCTCCGCTGCAACCGTCCTGGTGACCGGGGCGGCAGGCATCGGCACAACCCGGTTTCTTGACGAGGCGATGACGCGCATCGGGTCCAGACCGTCGTCGCCCGTGATCCTGCGCGCCCGCGCCCATGGCCCGGTTGAGCCGCCGTGGGCAAGCGTCCTTGCGGCGCTGGATCCGCTGTTGGCCACCCGACCCGCGGCTGAACTTGAGGGGCTGCTGCGTCGTGACGCGCGGCCGCTGCTCATTGGCCGCCCGGGTCTTGCCCGCGTTGCCGGCCGCGTTCCGGCGCCGGTGACAAGCGCGCTGGCGGATCCCGAGCGTGCCCAGCCCCGTGCAATCGAGGCGATCCTGCGCTGGCTGGGCCGCGTGGCCGCGGATCGGCCCATCATCCTGGTGCTTGAGGACCTCCACGCCGCGGACGCCGCCACCCGCGCCTTTGCCACGTTTGCGGCCCGGATCCTCAACGACGAGCGTGTGACCCTGGTTCTCACCTTGCAGCCGGACCGCCTCAATCGCGGCCATCCGCTGCAGGAAAACCTCGCGGTGATCGAGGCCGGTCTCCGGCCACCTGTCCACATCGACTTGGCGCCGCTGCAGCGTCGTGACATCGCGGGGCTGATTGAGGGAATTGAGGGAGAGCGCCCGTCGGCGTCCGTCGTGGTCCTGGTTGCCGAGCGCTCCGCGGGCTCTCCGCTTGTGGTGGAGGAACTCATGGCGGCGCGCCGCGATCTGCGAAGTGCGTCGCTCACCGGCTCGCTGGCCGACATCATCGCCGCCCGTCTTGCGCGCCGGACACCAGAATGTCGTCGCCTGTTGCGTCTGCTCTCCACTGCAGACCGACCCATCTCGCGCGAGCGACTTGCAGCTGCGTCAGCGGCTCTGGAGGAGGAGGTGGGCCGAGGTCTGCCGCCGCGATCCGCAACCGGGCCCCGCCATGCGGTGGGCGATCTTGACGCCGATCTCGCGGCGGGCCTCGCAGAGGCAATCGAATACGGGTTTGCCGTTGACGGTGCTGACGGCCTGCTGCGCATGCGCCACGAGCTGCTTGCCCGGGCCGTCACGGCGGACCTCCTGCCGCCCCAGGTCCCGCGGTTCCGCGCAGCGTTGGCACGCGTGTTCGCGGACATCCCCATGGTTGCCGCAACACACTGGCTCATCGCCTACCGCCCGGTGCAGGCGCGTGAGGCAGCGATGGAGGCCGGCCGCGCGGCGATGCGGGTGCTTGCTCCCCACGATGCGCTTGCGGCGTTTGAGATGGGCCTTGGGCTGCCCGGCGCGCAGCTGGCTTCAACGTCGGCCGGCGCTCCGCCGGTTGGCCCCGCGTCGGCAAGCGCGTCGGCGAGCGCGTCGGCGGATGGCCCCGGCTCACCCGCGATGCTCGCCCAACTGGCGGCCGAAGCGGCGTACGCGTCCATGCGCCCGTCGCGTGCGGTGGCGTGGGCCGAGAGCGCCCTTGCGGCCGTCGGCGATCGCACGGACTGGCTGGCGTGGGCCACGCTGGAGTCACGTCTGGGGCGGTATCGCCTCGCGGCTGGAGACGCCGCCGGCGCCACCACCGCGTTTCGCCGTGCCGTGGAGAGCGCCCCGTCGGAGCCCTCGGTTGCGTTGGTGCGGATCCTCGCGCTCCTTGCCCAGGAGCGGATGATCGCGGGCTCGTTTGTCGAGGCGGAGAAGGCGGCGACGCGCGCGATCGCGATCGCAGCCGAAGTGGGCCCCACGGCCGAACCCGAAGCACTCCACGCGCAGACCACCCTTGCGGTGGTCCACGGCTGGGGCGACCGACCCGAGCGAGCGCTTGCGCCGCTGCGCCACGTGCTTGAGAGGTCGCGCGAATTGGGGCTTGCCGAAGAGCGCTGGCGCGCGACGGCCAACCTGACCGCGGTGCTGGAGCTGCTGGGCAGACCCGCCGACGCGGTTGAGGAGACCTTTGCTGCAATTGCCTGGGCGCGTGAAAACGACCTTGATGCGGTGTATGGCAGCCTCTTGGCGAGCAACGTCGCCGGCGTCCTCGTGGAGATCGGCCGCTGGCAGGAGGCGCGCGAGTTGAGCCTGCGTGCGTTTGACTGGAGCCCCGCAGGTGTCCCGTTTGTCAATGCCATCCTGAACCTCGCGATCATCGAGATCGAGGCTGAAGCAGGTGAGGAGGCGGGCCGGCTGCTGGGTCGGATCCTGGTGGAGCTTGAGAGCGGCGGGGATCTCCAGTTCGCAATCCCTGCGTACATCGCCACCACGTCGTACGCGCTCTGGAGCGGCGATCTCACCGATGCCCGGCGCGCGGCCCAGCGGGGTTGGGCGCGTCTTGCCGACACCGAGGACTGGGTCTTGGTTGCGCGGATGGCCGCCTCGGCCATGGAGGTGGAGTCCGCGGTGGTGACAAACGCCCTGGAGCGGCGCCGGATTGGTGATGTCGCAGCAGCGCGCGAGCGCGCAAACGCCATGCTGGCCGGAGCGGAGCGCGCAGTTGCCGCCACACGCGACGAGTCGGCCGGCCTCGGCACCAGCGAGCCCGAGGCTTGTCTTGCACAGGCGCGCGCCTTCCATGCGCAACTCCACGGGCGCGACGACCCGGCGACTTGGGCCGCCGTCGCAGAGCGATGGCACGCGGTGGGGGACCCGTACCGCGAGGCCAGGGCGCGGTGGCGCCAGGCTGAGGCGTTTCTCGGCGGTGCCATCGCCGGCCATGGGGGCCCCCGCGACCGCACCGATGCGCGGCTGGTCCGGGCAGATGCACGCGAGCCGCTGTTGGCGGCTACCGCGCTTGCGTTTGGGCTTGGGGCGAGACCGCTGCTGCGGCGTCTCTCCGAGCTTGGCCGCCGGGCGCTGATCCCACTGCCGCCTGAGGTGGACGAACTGCTCGCCCGTCCGGCACCACCGCCGCGGATCATCCGCGCGGTTGAGCCCGAGCCGATGGATGCCGCCGCAGACATGCGCCGTTTGTCCGCGGCCCCTGCAGCGGCCCCCATCGCGCCACCAGACACGTTTGGCCTCTCGAAGCGCGAGCTCGAGGTTCTGGCGCTGATTGCGCAGGGCCGCACCAATCGCGAGATCGGCGACCGGCTGTTCATCAGCGAGAAGACGGTTGGCGTCCACGTGGGCAACATCCTGTCCAAGCTGGGCGTGTCCGGGCGCGTGGAGGCGGCATCGGTCGCCATCCGGCTGGGGCTTGAGGGCGTGGGCACCCCGAGGGGCCGGTAGGCTCGCGACGGCACGTCTGGCCTGCATTGGGTAGATTCGGGCCATTCCACGTTGCCCGTCCTGAGGTTTTCATGCGCCGCTCCACGCTCCTCCTCGCCACCGCCGCCCTCGCGCTTGTCGCGGCCGGATGCTTCCCCACGGCAGGGGCCTGGACGTTTGCCCCGCCCACCCCCGCGCCCGCCGTTACGCCCGCCCCGTCCGGCACGGCCACCGAGGCGCCCAGTGCGGCCACGGCCGCCCCGTCGGCTGACGGCTCCACCGTGACCGTCTCCGCGCTCAACATCGCGTTTGAGCAGACGGAGATCGCCGCGCCTGCCGACACCAAGTTCACGATCTCGTTTGACAACAAGGACTCGGGCATCCCGCACAACATCGCCATCAAGGACTCCATGAGCATGGAGAAGTTCAAGGGCGACCTCGTCACGGGTGTCGGCCAGGCGCAGTACAAGGTTGACCCGCTCCCGGCTGGCGACTACACCTTCGTGTGCTCCGTCCACCCCAACATGGCGGGCAAGCTCAAGGTGGGCGGCTGACGTCATGACGCCCCGGGTTGACGAGGTCTGCTATCGCGACGCCTACGCCCGGCTCCTCGAGACCCGGGTGCTCGCTGTCTCGGACGCGGACGGCAAGCCGCTTGTCGTCCTGGGCGCCACCACGTTCTATCCGGGCGGCGGTGGCCAGCCGTCGGACCGCGGCGTCATCCTGCGCACCGCTGACGGCCGCAGCTGGACCGTCGCCGCGGCCCGCAAGGTGGGCGGCGAGATCGTCCACGAGCTGACGCTGCCAGAGGACGGCCAACTGCCCGCAGCCGGGGACGTGGTCCAGATTGACCTGGAGTGGGCACGCCGCTACGCGCTGATGCGCACCCACACGGCGCTCCACGCGCTGTGCGGCGTGGTCTGGCGCGACTACGGCGCGCTGGTCACGGGCGGCAACATGGAGCCCGGCACCGGGCGCATGGACTTTGAGTTTGAGACGATGTCGGGTGACC
>CAIXZV010000553.1 GCA_903924005.1 uncultured Chloroflexota bacterium
GCCGATGGCGTCAACCTCCGGACACGCTCGCAGGACCGCCTCGCGGAGCTCCTCATAGGTGACGCCATCGGGGGAGTACAGAGCGCGGTGCACCTCGGCCAGCTCGCGGTGGCCCGCATCGACAAGGGGCTTGCTGATCCTGGTGGGAGCGTCGGGGCGCCACCCGTCCGCTGGCCGCAAGAGCGCTGCAGGTACCTCGTCGGCGGCGTAGAAGCCCGTGAACAGCTCAATGCCGCTTGGGTCCGGGAACGCCCGGCAGAGCATCGCGTTGATCACGGCGTCAAAGACGATGTTGTCCAGCGGCGTGCCCACCGGCAGCAACCGGGTGTGACCCAGGATCACGTGGTGGAGCTCGTGCATGACCAGCATGAGCAGGCGCTCGGGCGTGGCGGCGTGCTGGGCCGCGAAGTCCGGGTTGATCAGCATCCGGGGCGTGGTGCCGCCCGCAATGGCCGCGGTGGCCACCTCGGTTGACTCGGCGATGTCCACCAGGCGGAAGAGCGCCTGTAGGCCGTAGGTGCCCGGCGGGACGCAGTCGAGGATGCGCTCAATCAGGGTTGTCATCGGGAAGCCTCCAGGGCGCTGGCATGCGCAAGCACGCGGTCCATCCAGCCCGGATCCAAAACAGCCGCCATGACGCGGGCGAGGTGGGTGGGCGGGAGCAGGAGTGTGATCACGGCGTTGGTGTAGCTGAGTCCGGCCACCGTGGGCGTGCGGCGGGCAAGCCAGACGCCGCCGGACCGCCGTGCGAGGAGCGCGAGGGCGAGGAGCCCGTCCGGGCACTCGGTTGTGAGGGGCAGATCGCCGCCCGGGGACAGCGGGACAACGGCGGGCAGGGCCAGCAGCCCCGGGACAGCGTCAATCACCGCGTCAAGCCTCCGCTGCGCGGCCTGTGCGCCGGGCGGGATCTGGCGCCGCGGAACCCCGGCCAGGACAAGCCAGCCGGCCGGGGTGCGCGGCCGGCCGCCGCTGCGGAACGGGAGCCGTGTCCGCAGGGCTGGGACAAGCTGCCGCGCCCGTCTATCTCCCTCATGGACGATGGCGGTGTTGGGGCGGCACGACATGTTGCCGAGGGGCGCGGGCGCGGCCAGCTCCACGGGGAGTCGTCGGCGCGCGCTCATGCCGCCAGCTCCGCGAGGTCAACCGCATCCGCTTTGGCGTCGCGCCGCTGGGCCAGGCGCAGCCTCGTGGTCCGCCACGCTTGCTCAACGGTCACGACGTTCCGCGGCTGCGCAAAGCGCCGGGCGCCCCACAGGCCCACAAGCAGGTTCTCCAGCATGGCGGACCCGGCGCTGGGCTCCAGGATCCGGGCCAGGACCTTGGTGACCTCCTGCCAGACCAGGTGCTGGGGACCGCCCGTCTGCACGTTCTGGTGGACGGTCTGTGGCGTCACCACCATGGCGTACGCCTCGGCCAACTGGGCGGCAACGGCGCCAAGGAGGCTGTTCGCCGTCCCGGTCTCAAACGCGTACACGGCCAGCGCGTGGCGTGCCCCGTCAGGCAGGTTGGCAAAACCGTCCGCAACCACGGTGGCGCGCAGGGCCGGGTCCAGGTTGACCATCTCAAGCGCAAGGCAGGTGCGAGTCAGGACGTCGCCCTCAGACAGGAGCTGCGCCATCGGGTCATTGGCCGCCGCCTTCGACAGCTGCATCGCCTCCCGGTGGGCCGCGATGATCTTGTGTTCCTCCACCTTGCCGCCAGACGCACGCTGCGGCAGGCCCAGACGCAGCGCCATGAGGGCGGCGTCGTCGTGGCTCAGGGTGCCAGCGGCGCGAACCGCGGTGATTGTCCGGACGAGCATCGCCCCACGCCGCGCAGAGCACGAGAGCTTGGCGTCGTGGAGCATCCGCAGCACGTGGCGCACGTACGGCGCGATGGCTGCGTCAGGATGGGCGATGCCCTCGAGATAGCGGACACGCGCCGCGGCGACAGCATCACGGAAGGCGGCCATCGCCTGCGGCGTCACCGGGTGCAGGTCTGCCAGCAGCAGCCGCTCCTGATCCTCGGGCAGCAGGCCGCGCCAGTCCGGCATCGGCACGATGAAGGCAAAGCGGTCAGCAAGTGCCGTGTCGAGCACCTCGGCGCCC
>CAIXZV010000554.1 GCA_903924005.1 uncultured Chloroflexota bacterium
CGACCCGCACGCCCCCTAGAGAGCCCACTGTCCGTCGCGGAAGATGTAGACGCCCGTGTCAAGGATCTGGAGCGTCGCGTTCCGCACGACACCGTCCAGGTGCAGACGGCAGACGTTCTGGCCGCCCGGGTACGCGTTCTTGTTGTCGCCCATCGCGAAGTGGACGTTGCCGATGCGACCCTTCTCGGACGGGCTGCCCAGGGGCGCCTTGTGGCTGGTCCCGAATGCGAACTCGCCGATCACCTCGACGTTGGGGACGCCCTCGATGACCTTCTCAAGCCGCTTCGCGTCCTCGCCGCCCTCGATCTTGACGACCTTGCCGTTGCGCACGGTCCAGAAGATGGGGCTGGAGACGACGTCAACGCCGATCCCGAGCATGTTGCCGTCAACCGCGATGATGCCCTCGGTCTTGTCCTCGACCGCGGCGTACGCAACCTCGGCCCAGAGCGGCAGCGGGCCCATCATCCAGCCGCGCTGGCGGAGCGGGGTGACCTGGAGCGGCGGCCGCCCCTCGATGTTGACGATGACGTCCGTGCCGGACGGTCCGGTGACGCGGCACTGGGTGGCTCCCTTGAGCGCCTCCATTGCCTTCACGGCGCGCTCCGTGGAGATGAGGATGTCGTCGAGGACGATGTCCCACTCGCCCATGCCGGGCTCGACGGACGCGATCTTGACGTTGTTGGCGCAGGACTCCTTGACGGCGTCCACGTGCGCAAAGCGGTTGGCCCACTCAAGGTTGCAGACGATGATGATCTCGTCTGCCGCCAGCATGGCCTCGTGAAGGTTCTTGGGCGGGGCCATCGGGAACAGCGTGTCCGCAAGGCCGCGCCGGACCTGCATCTCGTTGTTCATGATGACCGGCCATGCCTCGCGCTCGGTTGCAACCTCGGCGATGGCGTGCGCCAGGTGCTCGTGCTTGTCGTCGGTGATGATGGTGACAACGTCACCCTTCTCCACCGTGAAGCACGTGTTGACGATGAGTTCGGCGTGCTGCCGGATCTTCTCTGCTGTTGCCATCGCGTCCTACCTCACTTCGATGCTGACGTCAGACCGGAGCACCGGCAGCACGTCTCGGGCAAACCGCTCCACCTGCCCGAACTGGTCGAGCGAGCCGAAACGGCAGATGAAGTGGTCCACGCCCGCAGCGGCAAAGGTCCGGAACCACTCGATGATCTGTTCTGGTGTGCCGACGGGTCCCCAGTTGGAGAGGTCCATCGCCTTGCTGAGCTCCGGGTAGTACTTGCCGATGTACTCGCCAAATGCCGTCCGGGCGCCCTCCTCGGAGTCGCCGATGTTTAGGGTGACCTGGTAGCTGACGGTCAGACGGTCCGCGTTGTCCCCGGTCTCTGCCGCAACGTCGCGGAAGTACCCGAGCTGTTCAACCAGCTCCTCGGGGTGCTTTGCGCGGCAGCACGTCATCCATCCTTCGCCGTACTTGAGGACCCGGCGGCACGCGCGCTTCATGGTCTGGACCATCTTCTCGTCCGCGGCGTTGGTGATCAGCCGCGGGTTCGACACGATCCAGAAGGGGGGCGGCTGCTGGATGGGCATGAGCGGACCCATCTCCGTCCCGGAGAAGAAGGCGACGTCGTCGTAGTTGAAGTGCTCGCCGTGGAAGTTGGTCTTGCCGGCCGTCCACAGCTCGCGAATGACCGCGAGGCCCTCTTCAAAGATGGCGAAGCGCTTGTCGAAGTCCAGCCCGAGAGCGGCGAACTCGCGCTTGACGCCCACTTCGGGGTTGCCGGCGCAGGGGCCAAAGATGGTGCGGCCGTTCGACAGCACGTCGAGCGTGGCCCACTCCATCGCGAGGTACAGGGGGTTGCGGGGGGACGTCACCAGGCACGCGGTGCCAAGCTTGACCCGCTTCGTCCGCTGCGAGATGGCCGAGAGCAGCGAGATCGCCTCGTACCGCGGCTTGGAGAAGAGGCTGTCGCCAACCCACACGGACTCGAACCCCAGACCCTCGACCGTCTGCGACATGTCAAGCAGGTCCGAGATGCCGTAATCGCGGGCGATCAGGGGCTCACGGTTGTTGAGATTGACCCCGAACTCCAGCCGTTTCGCCTCGCCCACTAGAACCTCCATGCACGTGTTGACTGTCGACACGGCGGATCATACAGCCATCGGGTGGCCCCGTCACCCCCCATTCCTTGGGTTTTGGAGGCGTGTTTGGCCGCCGTCTCAGGCTTGGGCGTGGGCAGATCCGCGGCTGGGCAGCGTCCCTGGCGGCGGGGGAGCGTCAGGGTTTGGCGGGCTCCGAGGCGAGGGCGAGCAGGAGCCCGGCCAGGAGCGCTGCGCGGTCCGGGACCGACGCGAGGTCGAGGTACTCATCGGGGCTGTGGGCGCCGCCGCCGATTGGGCCAAGGCCGTCGAGGACAGGGATGCCGAGCGCTGCAATCCCGTTTGCGTCCGATGCGCCACCGGTTGCGATGGCGCGGACGACCAGCCCTAGGGCGGCCCCGACACGTGATGCGGTGTCCAGCAGCACGGCGCCGTCGGGTGTCACGGGCATCGGGTCAAACCTGCCGAGCGTGAGGAGCTCAAGGTGGACGCCGTCAACTGCAGGAGCGGCGGCAATTGCTGCCAGCGCAGCCTCGGCCTTCGCCAGCGTGACCGCGGTTGGCGCACGCAGGTCCAGTTCCAGTGCTGCGGCCGCCGGCACCATGTTGGGGCGTGACCCGCCATGGAGCGATCCAACCGAACAGGTCACCCCCGTCGCCGCATCCGTCAGCGCGTGGAGTGCAACTGTGGCGTGGGCAAGCGCCAGTACGGCGCTGCGACCGCGCTCCGGGTCCACGCCAGCGTGTGCGGCACGTCCGGTGGCGGTCAGGCGCGCCTGAACCATGCCCTTGCGTGCCGCGATCAGCTCGCCGCCCGGGCGCGCTGGCTCAAGGACAAGTGCGGCGTCGGCCGTGACTGCCTCCGCCCGAATAGCTGCGGAGCCAACCGGCGATCCGATCTCCTCGTCAGGGCTCAGGACCACCACAAGCCGGCCGGCGGCGACGACGGACCCCGTTGCCCGCGCAAGCGCATCGAGGGCGTGGACGAGCAGCACCAGACCGCCCTTCATGTCGGCGACGCCCGGGCCGGTGACGCGGCCGTCCGCGACCGCCATGGGGCGGGCGGCGGCCGTTCCGGCCTCGAAGACGGTGTCGAGATGGCCAACCACAAGGGTGGTCCTGCCGGGCCGCAGGCTGTCGAACCGGGCAACAACGGCTGCGGCCTGGCCGTCGCCCTCGGGCGACAGGGGAGGGTCAATCCCGAACCCAAGGGCGACCAGACGCGTTGCCACCGAGGCGCCGACACGCCGGACACCATCCGCGTCGCGCGTGCCGCTGTCGATTGCCGTGAGCAAGGCGAGGTCAGCCGTGTAGGCATCCAGTCGGCGTGCGACGTCGGCGCGAATGTCTGCAAGCAGCTCTTGGGTGGCGTCGGTCATGCGGCCGATCATAGCGGCGCGGGCGCATGCCCCGGCCCGGCAGGGTGCCGCCCGGCAGGGTGCCGCGCGATCGGCAACGGGCGCGGTATCCTCGACCACCCGCGCCAGTCGGCCTCGAGTTCGCTTCCGGACCGTGCCACGGCGACGCACCCGAAGGCAACCGCGACCCTCTCCGGGTCGCTCAAGCGAGAGGCAACCAGACACCATGGCTGAAGTCCAGCGAACCCTTCTCCTCGTCAAGCCCGACGGCGTCCAGCGCCTTCTCGTGGGCCGAGTGATCACCCGCTTTGAGGAGCGTGGCCTCAAGCTTGTCGGCCTCAAGCTGGTCCACGTGGACCGCACGCTTGCCGAGACGCATTACGCCGCCCACAGCGAGAAGCCGTTCTTCAAGGGTCTCGTTGACTTCATCACGTCGGCTCCGCTTGTGGCGGCCGCCCTCGAGGGGCCCAACGCCATCGCCATCGTCCGCGCCATGAACGGCGCAACACGCCCCCACGAGGCCGCTCCCGGCTCCATCCGCGGCGACTTTGCCGTGGAGACTGCCCAGAACCTCGTGCACGCCTCGGACAGCCCGGAGAGCGCGGCCGCAGAACTCGCCCTCTGGTTCGCCCCATCGGAGCTGCTCAGCTATGAGCGCGAGATCGATCGCTGGGTGCTGGCCCCGGCCGAGTAGCAGCAGGGTGTACGGCGGGCAGCCAGTGGCCGTCCGCCGTCGCCCACTTGGCTAGTTGCCCTCGAGCCCTGCCGCCGACCCGCCGCCGGACTCGTTTGCGGCCTGGTTCACGTCGAGACCGCCATAGGCGATCAGCGCGCTCAGCAGGGCGAGCAGCAGCACCGCGGCGGAGAGAAACTCGGTTCGCCCGCGGCGCACTTCGTCAGCACTTGGGACAGCCGCGCGTCCCCGGACGGCGGCGGCGCGCAACCCGGCGCGAGCCCGATGCGCAGCGCTGCCCGCGCTCCTGGGCCTCATTGCGCTGACCAACGCCGGTCCAGCCACAGGGCTGGGGCTCTGTGTAGGCGCCGCCACCGCAACGATCATCGCCGCAGTAGTTGGCGCCCGCGAGGCCGAGGCCGCTGCCGCTGCTGACGCCGACGCTGCCCGCGCCCGGGCCGTCGCTGTGCGCGCCGCAGACGCCGGTCGCACGATGTCGGACGCCATCGCGGCATCGGGCTCAGCAGGAGCGCTTGCTGTCTCGCTCGCCGTCAGGGCTGCAGCGCTGCCATCCAACGGCGCGCCTCCGGCATTGACGGGATCGGGGACCACGGTGGCTGCAGGAGCGACACGGCGCGCTTGGGCGGCGATCGATCTGCCAAGTTGCGCCAGATGGCGCCGGGCCGTCTGGGCACGCCCGCCAAAGTGGTAGCGGAAGCGCTCGGGCTCGGCACGGTGGACGTTCGCCGCCGGCTGCCCAATCCCAACCAGCAAGACGCGCACATAGGTTGGGAGGGTGAGGAACCCTGCCACCAGCAAGAGCGTGGCCCACGGGTCCACGACAGCCGTCTGCGGAAGCAGGTTTCGGACCTCAAAGCTCACCCAGCCCGGGAGCCCAAACGTTGCGAGGGCGATAATGAGCAGCCCGACGGCAAGGACGGGTGCCCGCCGCGCCCAACCCCGCAGATCGGGGATGGCCTTGGTAAGGAACCGGTCCTCCATCACCGCGCTCCATGCCCCAAGCGCCGTCTTGGAGACGAGCACCACCACAAGCCAGGCGCGTGCCGGGCCCGACGTGATGGGATCAAGCGCTGCAAGGGCGACAACGGCGAAGGCGCTGTCCGCGGCGATCAGGTAGGCGATGCCATGACGCAGGTCGTCGGTGATGAACGCCGCCAACGCTGCGCCGCCAAGACCCACGAGCGCAAGGATGACGAGCGCGGCCCGCTCGACGTCGAGGGGAAACGCCAGCGGCGCAACCAGGCCGTTTGCGACGGCCAGGGCAGCAACCGTGAGCGGGAGCGGGATCCACGCGGCAACCAGAGGCAGGCCGATTGGAGGCGTGACGTCGGCGAGGCGCGCCAGGCGCAGATGGAACGGAACCGCGCCTGAGCGGACCGCCACTGCCAGACCTAGGAAAACCGCCGCAAGCCCCACAACCGCCGCCGTGGGGCTGCCGTTCTCGGGGATGGCTGCCGACGGGTCCGCGAAGACGATGCGCGTGACCACCTGGGTGGCAGCAGCGGCCAACGCCACCAGTGCGCCGGTGATCAGGCTGCCGCGCAGCTCGCGCAGCGCCGGGTAGGTTCGCCCGGGACGGCGGCGTGCGAGCACCAGAGGAATGGCGACAAGACCCGTGCCGGCGGCGCCAAGCGCCGCGACGATCGGCTGGGAGGCCGAGAGGGCGACTGTGGTCCCACCTGTAGCAGCAAGAAGCGCCGGGAGGAGCCCGGGCAGTTCGCTGAAGCCGCCCAGCAGCCACGCCATCGCGGCAAGCACGGCGGCCATTGAGGCGATCAGCCCCACCACCAGGCGCACGTACGAGCCCGGGATGAGCGATCCTCCCCACGCGCTGCCCGCGGGGATGGACGGATCCGCGCCGGGGACGGGTTGCGTGGGCCCTGCGCCATTGACCGCGAGCACCGCGATCAGGACCAGTGCGAGGACGCCACCGCCCGCCGCGACGCGTCCGGCCCGGCCGCCGCGCGGCAAGCCGTACGCAGTTCCAGCGGCGCCCAGTGCGGCGATAAGCAGCATGAGGGTGATGGTCACGGCTCGTCCGCCCTGGTCGGGTCGCCTGGGGTCCTGTGGGTTGCAAGCTCGTAGCCCTGCGGGTCGCGAAGGGCCAGGCCCGCCGGCTGGCGAAGCATCACCGACACAATTGCCGCAAGCGATGCGCCGGTTCCCGCAATCAGGACGCCAAAGGCGATGGCAGCGCCGTCATCGGTGCCCCCGCCAATTGCGGTCACTGCCAGTTCCGCGGCAATCAAGACCAGCATGGCGGCAAGGCCCATCCGGAGGCCGTCACGGGGCACCAGGACTGGCGACACCGCAAGAACAATCAAGGCAAACGACGTGCCCAGCGCGGCGGCGGCCACCGGGGACCCGGCCGCGAGCGCAGCCGCCGCGATGGCGGATGTGCCGCCCTGCCCGGTTGCGGCAAGCTGGTCGCCGAGCGTCAGCGCCGCGAACCAGCCCGCGACAAGCCCAACCATCGCAACCGCGGCGCTGCCGGGCAGGCCGAGGGCAGATCGATCTGTCGCGCGCGGGGCGTCGCGCAGCGCCACCCAGAGGAGCCACCCAGCCAGGACCGCTCCCGACGCACGTGCGATCAGCGCGGCGGGATCAGGGAGCGGATCGCTGACGAAGGCTGCCGCAAACGCGGCGCCAGCGGCGCCAAGCACCGCGTGTCGAGGATTTGGCGCGGCCACGGCAACCACACCGCCAGCGGCGACCGCAATCGCCAGCACCACCAGCAGAGCTGTCACGCCGGGTTCCGCTACGGCGCGGGTGCGCCGAGGCCTGGATAGGTCGGCGTTTGCAGGATCCCCACGGTTGAGATGGGCCAGTAGCGGATGAATGCCCGCCCGATGACGCTGCTCTCCGCGATTGGCCCGAAGACACGCGAGTCTGCGGACTTCTGGCGGTGATCGCCCATCACGAAGAGCTGTCCTGCAGGGATCACCCAGCTGGTCTGGTCCGAGGATGCCGTGGTGGGCTCATTGACGCCGGCCGAGTTCTTATACGTGTACGGCTCCTCAAGCGCGGTGCCGTTGATGTACACCAGGCCATCATCTCGGACTTCCACGCGATCGCCGGGCAGCCCGATCACCCGCTTGATAAACGGGGTTGAGTCGCTCTCCCAGGTCTTGGGGGGCGTGAAGACGATGATGTCGCCGCGCTTGTACGGGTCAAAGCGGGGCGTGAGCTTGTCAACCAGCACGTATTGCCCGGGCTCA
>CAIXZV010000555.1 GCA_903924005.1 uncultured Chloroflexota bacterium
AGCCAGGGCCCGGGTGCGGGCGGGACTCCGTGGACCGCGGGGAGCCAGGGCCCGGGTGCGGGCGGGACTCCGTGGACCGCGGGGAGCGGGGGTCGCCGCGTGTCGGCCGCGGGGAGCCAGGGCCCGGACCGGACCGACCCGCCCACCGGCCCCGCGTCCGCCCCCCGCAGGCAGACGGCGCCCTACAGCGGCAGACGACCCTCGCGCGCAACCAGGTCCAGCCACCGACGCTCGGCGCCAATCGTGGTTGCGGCGCCGTGGCCCGGGAACACGCCAAGCCCATCGGGCAGACCCGCCAGGCGCGCAAGGGACGAGACCATCGCCTCAGGCGACCCGCCCGGCAGATCCACGCGCCCCCAGCCGTGCGTGAACATCGTGTCGCCGCTGAACAGGAGCCCATCGGCAGCAGAGAGCAGGCAGACAGACCCCTGGTGTGACCCGGCGTGTGCAGCACGGAGAGCCGCAGAGAGCCAAAGCGGATCTCGCCGCCCTCCGCAAGCTCCACCGCGGGCACCGATGGCGGAATGGGGAATGGCGCGTACAGCGGCTTCGGGTCTGTGAGGTAGTGGCTGTCGAGCGGGTGCACGGCAATGGGCGCGCCCGTGTGCGCGGACAGCGCCGCGTTGTCGCCCGCATGGTCCCAATGCCCGTGGGTGGAGACGATGAGCTTCAGCGTCCAGCCCCGCTGCGCAAGCGCGCCGGTGATCCAGGCAACCGAAGGGATGGCGGTGTCGATGGCGATGGCCTCGCGCGTGGCGGGATCGGCCAGCACGTGGACGTTGGTCTTGAGGGGGCCGATAACGGCGCGGAGGTGCTCCATGGCGCCATGGTAGTGGCCTCCGGCCCTGACGGAGGCGCGCGCTCGGGCGCACACTCACGCTTGGAGGTGACCTCCATGCAGGCAACGTCGCACATCCGGGCAACACTGAAGCCCTGGGATGACCCACACTTTCACAGAGCCTATGAGGCAGCCCGACGCCAGGCAGCCGAAGCCGATGCCGATGCCGATGCCGGCGACGGGCTCCGCGCCGCCGTCACCGTTGAGCGGCTGCTGCACGACGCCGGCTACCCGCAGGCTCGCGTTGAGGTGGAGCGCACGGTGGAAGAGGCGCTCACCCATGTTGAGCACTGGCATGTCCTTCGTGACGGCTAGACTCACCGCATGATCCGGTTGGCCGCACTTGTACTCGCGCTCGCGCTGGCGGGATCTGCCGCGCCGGCCGCGCAGCCCGCCGCGGCGCGGGACGTGGTTGCGCCAGCTGCGGCGCCTGCCCCGGCGTCTGCCCCGGCGCAGGCCCCGGCCGAACTGCTGCCGCCCGTGTCATCCGCGATGGCCCCGGCGGTTGCCCCGCAGGCAGCCCCGGCAGCCCTGAAGCGGCTTGGCGTCCTGCGCATTCCCGCCATCGGCATCTACGTCAACGTCTACAACTGGGGCTGCGGCGCGTCCATCGTGCCCAACGTCGCGCTTCGCTGGGTGTGCAAGTCGTCCAACAACATGTTCATCGTGGGCCACGGGTATGGCGTGTTCCGCCCGTACCTGGTTGCGTTCACCCTGAAGCGGCTGCGCGTGGGCATCATCGCCACGTTTACAACCCCGGCCGGCAAGACCACGCGCTACAAGATGGCGTGGACACGCAAGGTGCTTCCAAGCTACCTGTGGAGTGGGCTGACAGGCCCCGAGTGGGCCTGGGGCAACACGCCACTCCCGTCCCTGACGCTGCAGACGTGTTGGGGCGCCACCAACGCGTATCGGATCGTGACCCGGTTCGTCCGCGGCTAGCGCGGCTGACGGCTGCTCGAGCGGCTGACGGCAGCCGTGAGGGTCGCGGGCCTGACCAGGGCGACACCAGGGCGACGGGCCTGACCCGGGCGACGGGCCTGACCAGGGCGACGGGCCTGACCAGGGCGTCGGGGCTGACCAGGGCGACGGGCCTGACCTGGGCGACG
>CAIXZV010000556.1 GCA_903924005.1 uncultured Chloroflexota bacterium
ACCGGCTGACCGCAGGCGTCTCCGTGGCGCGCCTCCGGCTGGCCATGCGCGAGGCGCTGGACCGCGACGGGCGCGAGTACCCGGAGTATCTGCGGGCGACCCTGCGCGAGGCCGCGGTCATCCCGGGCATCGCAGACGCGCTGGAGTCCGTGCACTACCCGGCGTCCTTTGAGGCGCGCGACGAGGCAGTGCGCCGGCTGGCGTATGACGAGCTGCTGGCGCTGCAGCTGGGCATGGTGATGCGCCGCCGCGTCCGGGGCCGCGATGTCACGGTGCCCGTGGCGGTTGCCGATGCGGACGACGCGCGCATCCGGTCTGCGCTTGAGGCATCGCTGATGCGCAAACTTGACCGGGAGGCGTTGCTCACCCCGGACCAGACCACGGTCATCGACGAGATCCGCGCTGATCTGGCACGCCCCGTGCCGATGCTCCGGCTGGTCCAGGGCGATGTGGGCTCCGGCAAGACCGCTGTTGCCGCCTGGGCGCTGGCCGCCGCCGCGCTGAACGGCCGACAGGGCGCGCTGCTGGCGCCCACGGACCTGCTGGCGCGGCAGCACCTCGCCACGGTGAGCGCGCTGCTGGAGGACCTCGGCGTCGCAGTGGTGCTGCTGGTTGGCTCGCTGGACGCCAAGGCGCGCGCCAAGGCCACCGAGGTCATCGCCAACGGCCAGGCGCAGGTGGTGGTGGGCACGCACGCGCTGCTGCAGGAGAGCGTCAAGTTCGACGACTTGGCCGTGGTGGTGGTGGACGAGCAGCACCGCTTTGGCGTGGAGCAGCGGAGCGCCCTGGAGTCCAAGGCCGGCCCCGGCCGCCCGCCGCACGTCCTGCTGATGACCGCCACCCCAATTCCGAGGACGCTGGGGCAGGTCCTGTATGCGGACCTCGACGTCTCCACGCTGCGCACTGCGCCAGCCGGGCGGACGCCTATCCGGACGGGGATCCGGCGGCCGGGCGACCTCGACGGGACGTGGCAGCGGGTCCGCGCGGAGGCTGCTGCAGGCCACCGGACGTTTGTGGTGGTCCCGCGCATCGGTCCGGCGGCGGGCGGCGCCAAGGCGGGCGCTGGCGGTGACGAGGAAGGCTTTGCGGGCGACGACGAGTTGCCGGACGAGGACCTTGAGACGGTCTGGGCTGCCGCAGCCGAAGCCGAGCACCTGCGATTGAAGGACCTGCTGGCCCCCCTGCGGGTGGGTCTGGTCCACGGCCGACTCAGGCCCGCTGACCGCGACCGCGAGATGGGCGCCTTCCGCGACGGCGACATCGACGTCCTGGTGGGCACCACCGTGGTGGAGGTGGGCGTGGACGTCCCCGAGGCCACCATGATGGTGATCGAGGACGCAGAGCGTTTTGGCCTGGCCCAACTGCACCAGCTCCGCGGCCGGGTGGGGCGGGGGAGCGCCGAATCGTTCTGCGTGCTGGTGAGCGGCGCCCAGGAGGACACCACGGAGTACGAGCGAATGCGCGCCGTTGCAGGCACCACGGACGGCTTTGCGCTTGCCGAGCGTGACTTTGAGCTCCGCCGTGAGGGCGACGTGCTGGGTCTCGCCCAGAGCGGTCTGCCCAGGCTTCGCGTGGCGACGCTTGGCAACATGACGCACCGCGAGCTGGCAACGCTGGCGCGCGAACACGCGGAGCAGCTCATCGGCCCATCGGGCGAGCTCCCGGCCACCGATCCTGAGCTGGTGCGGGAACTCCAGCAGGGCTGGCTGGCGCGTGTGTTCCAGGGCGAGCCGGCGGGTGCGGCGTGACCGCCACCGGCATTAGCCAGCTGGGGCAAACCCATGGCTGACGCAGGCCGGGTCATCGCAGGCACCGCGCGTGGCGTTCGGCTGGCCGCGCCGGGTCCCGGCACCCGCCCCATCGGCGACCGGGTCAAGCAGACGCTTTTTGCCGTGCTGGAGCCGGAGCTCGACGGCGCCCGCGTGCTGGACCTCTTTGCCGGGAGCGGCGCGGGCGGCATCGAAGCGCTGTCGCGCGGTGCCGCCCACGCGGTCTTCCTGGAGAAGGACGGCGGCGCCTGCCGCGTGATTGCCGAAAACCTGCGGCGCACCGGGCTCACGGACAGCGCGACCGTTGTGCGGCGTGACGTGGCCGCGTGGCTCAACGATGCGGCCGGCGCCGCCGCCGAAGCGCCCTTCGACATCGTCTTGGCGGACCCGCCCTACGCCGACACCGATGCCCTGACACATGCGCTCCAGCTGGTGGAACCCGTTCTGGCGCAGGGCGGCGTGGTGGTGGCCAAGCACTTCTGGCGCGATGCGCCGCCGGCGCGGGTGGGGCTGCTAGCATCCGTGCGGGATCGCCGGTTTGGCGAGACGGCGCTGACGTTCTACCGGCGCCAACACAGCGAGGAGGCGGACGAGACGTGAGGACCGCGGTCTACCCGGGCTCGTTTGACCCCGTCACGAACGGGCATCTCGACATCGTCCGCCGTGCCGCCCGCGTCTTTGACCACGTCATCGTCGCGGTCTTGGG
>CAIXZV010000557.1 GCA_903924005.1 uncultured Chloroflexota bacterium
ATGACGCCCTGCCACAACGACTTCCTGCCGGGCAACCTCATCGACGACGGGGTCAGGATGCGGATTGTGGACTGGGAGTACGCCGGCATGGGCGACCCATTCTTTGATCTTGGCAACTTCAGCATTAACAACGACCTCACCGAGGACGAGGACGTCGCCTTCCTTGCGGCATACGATGGGAACAACGCGCCACGAGCGGACCGCTTGGCGAGGCTTGTGCTGTTTCGCGTGATCTCAGACTTCCGCGAGGCGATGTGGGCCGTGCTCCAGGAGGGCATCAGCACGCTTGACGTGGACTTTCAGGCCTACGCGGCGGAGCACTTTGACCGGATGCTCGCCAACGCCGCCACACCGCGGTTTGAGCGGGCGCTTCAGGAGGTTGCAGGGTGACGGTTGCGGAGCATGCCCGCGCGGTGATCATCGGCGGCGGCGTCGGCGGGACGTCCATCGCGTACCACCTCGCGGAACGCGGCTGGACCGACATCGTGCTGCTGGACCGGGCCGAGCTGACCTCGGGCTCCACCTTCCACAGCGCCGGGCTGGTGGGCCAGCTGCGCAGCTCCACCACGCTCACCCGGATGCTGATGTACAGCGTGGACCTGTACCGCCGTCTGGCCGGTGAGACCGGTGTGGATCCCTCCTGGCACGAGGTGGGCTCCCTGCGGCTTGCGTCCACCGCGGCGCGCTATGAGGAGCTCCAGCGCCAGGTTGGCTGGGCCCGCACGTTTGGCCTGCCAATTGACCTGATTGGCGCGAAGGAGGCGCAAGAGCGCTTTCCGCTGATGACAACAGACGGGGTCCGTGGCGCGGTCTGGCTGCCCACGGACGGCTGGCTGGACCCGTCCAACCTGGCGTTTGCCCTGGCGGCCGGTGCCCGGAGGCGTGGCGCGCGGATCCTCAACCACCACCGCGTCACGGCCATCCACACCGAACGCGGGCGCGTGACCGGCGTGTCGGGCACCAGGCGGGGCGGGGAGCCGTTCTCCATGAGCGCGGACGTGGTGGTGAACGCGGGCGGCATGTACGCAGCCGAGATTGGGCGGCTTGCAGGCGTGAACGTGCCGCTGATCCCCATGGCGCACCAGTACCTGCTTACGGCCGCCATCGACGGCGTCACGCGCAACCTGCCGCAGCTGCGCGACCCGGACAACCTTGTCTACTTCCGCGAGGAGACCGGCGGTCTGCTAATGGGCGGCTATGAGCGCAACCCGGCGCCATGGTCGCTCGACGGGATCCCTGCAGACTTCAACCACAAGCTGCTTGAGCCGGACTGGCCGCGCTTTGACGAGATCCTCGAGGGCGCCATCCGGCGCGTCCCGGCGATGGAGACCGCCGGGGTCACGAAGATGATCAACGGGCCCGAGGCGTTCACGCCCGACAACGAGTACATCCTGGGCGAGTCCGAGGTTGGCGGGTTCTTCGTGGCCGCCGGTTTCAGCGCCCACGGGATTGCGGGCGCCGGCGGCATCGGTCGCCAGATGGCGTCCTGGATTGTGGACGGCGAGCCGGAGCTTGACCTCTGGAAGATGGACATCCGACGCTTTGGCCCGCAGTACCGCAGCCGTGCGTTCACGCTGGCGAAGGCGTACGAGAACTATTCCACGTACTACGACATCCACTATCCCAACGAGGAGAAGGCGGCTGGCCGACCGCTGCGCCTGTCGCCTGCCTACTCGCGTCTCGCCGCGCTTGGCGCCGCGTTTGGCGAGAAGGGGGGATGGGAGCGGCCAAACTGGTTTGAGCCCAACGGCACGCCTGCGCTGGAGGCGCTTCGACCACGCGGTTGGGCAGGGGAGCACTGGAGCCCGGCCATCGCCGCCGAGGCGCTCGCCACACGGACCACGGCCGCGCTCTATGACGAGAGCTCGTTTGCCAAGATCGAGGTGGCGGGCGCCGGCGCCCTGGGGCTGCTGAGCTTCCTCTGCGCAAACGAGGTGGAC
>CAIXZV010000558.1 GCA_903924005.1 uncultured Chloroflexota bacterium
CTTCGGCCTCGACCCCGGGGGCGCGGTGCCGTCAACTGCGGATCTGGTCGGGTTGAGCGACCCCAAGACGTACGAGCAGGCCCGGGCTGCGGCGGGCGCGGCGATCACCCGGAAGGCCCCGTTTGAGATCGAGTACGACGTCTTTCGGACAGACGGCCATGCGCGCCACGTGATCGTGCGGGGCGAGCCCGTGCGGGGCGAGCCCGTGCGGGGCGAACATGTGGACGACAGCGCGGCGATCGACTACCGCGGAACCACGGCGGATGTCACCGATGTGCACGATGTCCGCAAGCAACTCGACCAAGCGCTGCGGGCCGAGATGGTAGGGCGGCTTGCGGGTGGCGTCGCCCACGACTTCAACAACCTCCTCATGGCAGTCAGCGGCTCCGCCGAATTCCTTGCATCGGAGCTCGCAGCTGAGGACCCTTTGCAGGAGGACGTGGAGGCGATCCGCATTGCTGGGTTGCGCGCAGCAGACCTCACCCATCAATTGCTTGCGTTCGGGCGGCGCCAGACGCTCCGCCCGTCAGTCTTGTTGGTTAGAGACGTCGTCGCCGGGCTGCTACCCGTGCTCCGGAGCCTTGCCGGCCCCAGCGTCGAGATCACGTTGGCCGACGTCGGGGAGCCGGGCCACGTGCGCGTAGATCAGCCTGTGCTTGAGCACGCCATCGTGAACCTGGTGCTCAACGCTCGTGACGCCATGCCGCATGGTGGCCAGATCACGATTACAGTCGCATCGGAGACGCTGGACGCCGACAGCCAGCGCCTGCGCTCACCCGCCGTCGCGGGGCGGTATGTCAGGCTCTCGGTCACTGACACCGGCACCGGTATGGACGCGGCCACGCTTGACCACATCTTCGAGCCCTTCTTCACAACAAAGCCGCTTGAGCTTGGCGCTGGGCTAGGGCTCTCGAGCGTCGATGGCGCGGTCGCCCAGTCCGGCGGATTCGTCAACGTCAAGAGCGAGGTCGGGGTGGGCACGACCTTCTCGATCTATCTCCCGAGGTCGGGCGAGCCGATGGCTGCCCGCGAAACCCGCGACGAGTTCGCCGGACCCGCAGAGCATCGGGTCACCGTCCTCCTGGTGGAGGATGAGCCGGTGGTTCGCGCCGTCACCGCTCGGCTGCTGCGCGACCTCGGCCACACCGTGATCGAGGCGGCGGTGCCCACGGAGGCTCTCGCGGCCGCCTACCCGACGGTTGACCTCCTGCTGGCCGACGTGAAGATGCCGGGCATGAGTGGGCCCGAACTGGCGGAGCGGCTGCTGCGCGAGCGGCCCGGGCTCCCCGTGATCTTCATGTCCGGCTATTCGCCAGAATCCCTGTTCGACGACGGCCTCCTTGCGGCCGGAACGCCGTTCCTTGCCAAGCCGTTCAGCCGAGACGAGCTCGCGGCCCGGGTGCAGGAGGCCCTCGCTCGGCACGAGGCGGCTGCGGCGACAGCGTCACTGGACTGAGACCGACGTCGGACGAATGTCACACACGACCGTCCGTCGGCCCGCCATGGATGGGCCGTTGTCCCTGCCGCACCCTGCCCGCCCGCCCTGTCGCAAACTATCCCGCAGGACCGACGATCGTCCCGCGCCCCAACCAGCCAAGCCCGCAGTGAGGCGGCCCAGTGCCCGTCGACATCATCATCTTCGTCATCGTCGCGATGCTTGCGGTGGCGGTGATCTATCTGATCGCCAATGCCGGCTCCAAGAACAAAGGCGGCAAGGCCAGCGCGCTCGTCACGTGGGCGGCTGTCTCGTCGCTCGTCTTCTTCGTCGGCGGCGGGATCATCATGTTCTGCGTGTTCCTCGTGTTCCTCCTCGCCGGGGATAGCGTGGCACGGGTGGTGCTGCCGATTGCGGCGCTGCTGATCCTCGCGTCGCCCATCCTTGTTGCGATTGGCATGCTCGTGAAGCGGGGGATCTGAGCGGCCATTTGACAGGATCGGGGCTGGGGCTGATGATCCTCAGGTCACCCGACAGATTTGCGCCGTATGTCGTCGCCCATCACGCGACACCATCGCAGCGCAGGGGACTCAAGAGAACGTCGCTCCGGCCCCGCATGTCACGGCCGTTGGAGCGACAGGGGAACCCCGTCCCAATACGACGGATCCCGGAAAGGAACTCACAACTTCATGTTGTCCCGCGCCACCACGAGTGCCGTGGCGTACCGCGCTTCGTCCATGCGACGGATGCGCCGCCGCTCGGCCCAGGCCACCCGCCTGTACTGCTCCACAAACGGCTGCACCAGCTTCCTCGTCATTGACGAGATTGGCCAGGTTGCCTTCTGCGAGATCTGCGGCTACGTCCGCCGTCTCGCCTAGTTGACGCCCCGCGCCGCCTGACGCGTTATCGCTCGGCGGCGCACGCAGCGTCACACTCACATCGGCCGGCCCTTGTTTGAGGCCGACCGGCCAACTTTGCGCCGCCGCAGCGATTGCGCCCGCCCGCCCGCGCGATCGCCCGCGCGGTAGCCCGCGCCGCGCCGCGTCTGTCGCCTCATCACCGCCCGTGATGAATGCCAGCTAGTTTGTGCCCGCGCCGCGTCTCCGCGGGCCGTCTGGCGTCCCCAGTCGTCGGAACCCGCCCTGAAGCGGCCACCGCATCACGAGCGTTGATATTCGGGGCGGTTAGGGCGTCCGCGCTGCCCGCCGCACCGCCCGCGGGCAGCGGGACCGCTTGAAGCGCCGGCGATTATCACGAGCGGTGATACGCCGGCAGGGGCCCGTCCCTTGCCGCAGCGCCCGCGCCGCCCGCGCCGTCACGGCCCGCGCGACAGCTGTGCCGCGGCCCCTGCCCACAGGGCACACTCTGGGCTCACGCCCGAGCCACCCCCGGCGCGCCGCCGGGAAGGAGATCTCATGCCGGCCCCCAGCCAGCCCCGCATCCTCGACCGCGCTCGCCTCGAGCACCTCATGGCCGCGGAGCTTGCCAGGTTTGAGCAGGCCAACCCGCGCTCAAAGGCGCTGTGGGAACAAGCCCAGGGTTCCCTGCTTGACGGCGTCCCGATGAACTGGATGATCAAGTGGGCAGGCAGCTATCCCCTCTTCGTCGAGTCCGCGTCAGGCGCGCACTTCACAGACGTTGACGGCCACGACTACGTGGACCTGTGTCTGGGTGACACGGGCGCGATGGCCGGCCACGGGCCGTCGGCGACGGTTGAGGCGGTGGCCCGCCAGCTGCGCCGGGGCATCACCCACATGCTGCCCACCGAAGACGCGATCATCGCGGCAGACGAGCTCCGCCGCCGCTTTGGCGTCCGGTACTGGCAGTTCACGTTGACGGCAACGGACGCAAACCGCTTCGTCATCCGGCTCGCCCGCCAGATCACCGGCCGCACCAAGATCATCATCCACAACCGCTGCTACCACGGGTCTGTGGACGAGACGTTTGCCGTCATCGGCCCTGACGGGTCCGTTGTGGCCAGGCGGGGCAACATCGGCAAGCCCGTGGATCTCGCCCAGACCACCCGCGTTGTCGAGATCAACGACCCCGAGGCATTGGAGCGCGAGTTGGCGCAGGGCGATGTGGCCGCATGCCTCTTTGAGCCTGCGCTCACCAACGTCGGCATCGTCCTGCCGGAGCCCGGCTACCACGAGGCCGTCCGCGAGCTCACCCGCAAGTACGGGACGCTGCTCATCAACGACGAGACGCACACGATCTGTGCAGGCCCCGGCGGCTACACCGGCGCCTACAACCTTCACCCGGACTTCGTGACCATCGGCAAGACGATTGGCGGCGGTATTCCGGCAGCCGCGTACGGGTTCACCGAGGAGGTGGGCAGCCGCATCCATGCGGCCATCGAGCGTGAGGACTCCGACGCGGGCGGCATCGGCGGCACGCTTGCCGGCAACGCGCTGTCAATGGCCGCAATTCGCGCCACGCTGACCGAAGTGCTCACGGACGAGGCGTTTGCGCGGATGATCCCGCTGGCGGAGCGCTTTGAGGCGGGCGTCAACGGCGTGCTGGCGACGTGGGACGTGCCCTGGCACGTGACGCGGCTTGGCGCCCGCGCCGAGTACCACTTCACACCCGAGCCCCCACGCAACGGCACGGTGCTCCACGATGCCGCGGATCCTGAGCTGGAGCGCTTCCTCCACCTCTGGGCGATGAACCGCGGCGTGCTGATGACGCCGTTCCACAACATGGCGCTGATGTCCCCCGCCACCACGGCCGCGGACGTGGATCGCCACACCGAGGTGTTTGCGGAGGCGGTTGCGGCGCTGTTCGGCTGAACGCTCCGCCAGACGCGGCGCCGCTACGGCTTTGCGAGCGGCATGCGCACCACGTAGCTCCAGCTGGCCGCGGCGACGGACTTGCTCAGGTCCGCCTCGTAGATTGAGACAGACCCCGGCGTCATGTCGCCGGCCGCATTGAACTTCACCAGCCCCAGCGCCGTGTCAAACGCGTGGCCGGAGCCAACGGCCGCCGCCCGCACGGCTTCCCGGCTGAGGGTCCCACCCTCCGCGATCTGGATTGACGCGATGAGCACCTGAGCGCAGGAGTAGGCGCCCATGCTGTAGAAGGTGCCCTCGCTCCCGAAGGCGGCGCTGTACGCGTTGAAGAACGCCTCGCCGTCACCCATGGGATCAGGCTCCGGCAGAGCGGCATACGTCTTGGCCGCCAGATAGCCCACCTCGTTGAGGTACGACCCGCCAACTGAACTGTCGCCGTCCATCACGCCGTCGCCAACCAACAGCGGCAGATCGCCCATCGTGAGATCGCCCATGGTGCGGCGCACATCGGCGCCGCCGGTGTCCGTGTCACCGCCGAAGAACACGGCATCCACGCCCTTGGCGCGCGCCTTGGTGAGGTCCTTCGTGAGCGACGCGGTGTCCACGGTGAACTCAAGCGCCACGGAGCCGCCAAGCCTGCGGAACTCCGCTGTAAACCCCTTTGCGATGGACGTGCCGTACGGGTTCCCGTCATTGGCCACGGCCACGAGCCTGCGCCCCAGCGAGTCATAGGCGTAGTGCGCCATCGCGATGCCCTCGTCAAGATCGGGCGCAATCATCCGGATGAAGTTGTTGGTTTCGGGACCCAGCGGCCGCAGCAGGGGGCCACGCCCTACGGTGAGATCCGCGTACATGGTGCTGGGCGAGCACTGCAGCAGATGCGCCCGATTGGACACGGGGATCTGCTCCTGCGCCACCGCTGAGTTGAACGGGCCCACCACGCCCATGACCGCCGCATCCGACACCAGCGTCGCCAGATCGGCTGCGCCCTTGTCGATGGAGTACGTGCCGTCCAACGTGTGGTCAAGCGTGACCAACCCGAAGCCGACGCCTGGCACCGTGCCGGCCTCGTTGGCCTCGTCAACGGCCAATTGCACGCCCTTGAGCATGTTGCCGGGGGTATCGATATCCACAAGGCCCAGCGGCAGGGTCACGCCAATCTTGATGACCTTGGTGCCCGGGGCAAACGACGCGGGGCCGGGCGCCCGAGTTGGGCGCGGGGTTGCAGAGGGCGTCGGGATGGCCTGGGCGGCGGACGGCCGCGGCGTGCTTGTGGGGCGGGCCGCCACGCCGCCGGGACGCGAGACGAGCTGCACCGTGCCCGCAATCAGCGCAACCACGACCACCATCACGATGGCGACGTAGGCGGCCGTGCGGCGCTCGCTGCGCTCGGGACCCGGCGGTCCGACAGGCGCTGCGCTGGACCAGCCGCCCGACATCGGCCGCAGTTGCGCGAGGTGCGGCGGGGTCCCGTGCGGAGGCGGCGGCGGGGGCGGGGGCGGCGGGGGCCAGCCGGATCCGGACTGGGACGATCTGCCCGGGGGTGGGGGCGGCGACAGCGGACCGCCCGGGCTGGCGACGATGGGACCAGCCGTGACGGACGGCGGCTGAGCGGCTTCCGGATCCGTGTCGGGGGTCACGTCCGGAGCCGTGTCGGGCTCAGGGAAACGACGCCAGCACTGGCCGCAGACGGCCACACCCGCCAGACGGGTTGCGCCGCAGTTCGGACAGGTTCCGGCCTCCATCGTCGCTCCTCTGCGGGTTGCGTGCCGCGCGCCCGGACAGCCTACCGGGCCGATCCCCTACCCGTTTGCCTTCAGCCACCAGCGGCGCAGTCGAACCGGGGCCCCGCCCACCTCATCGGTGTGGGACTCTCCTGGCGTAAAGCCGCGCGCCGCGTAGAAGGGTTCCGCCAGGTCGTTGTCCTCCAGGACATCTGCGGCGAGGTCGCGGCCGGGAAAGGCGCCAATCACCGCGTCCAGCAATGCGGAGCCAAGCCCGTTGCCGCGCAGACCTGCAATCACGTACAGGGCCACCAACTGCACGTGGTCGTGGTGGACGGCCAGCTCGGCGAAGGCCTCAACGGGCCAGCCGCCATCGTCAGCACGGGCGCGGCCCGCCACCAGCACGCGATGACGCCGGATGCGCAGGGCCACGCGCTCCGCCGAATAGGCGCGGGCAAGGAAACGCTCAATCGCCTCTGGCGGCAGACGGTTCTGGTAGGTCAGCCGCCATGCCGCAAGCGCCACAGCGCGGATGTCAGTGGCATCGCCAGCCGCGGCGTCACGGACGACGACGCGCGCCGGCACCACATCAGGGGGCGTGCTCGCGGGCTCCACGCCGCAGAGTCTAACCGGCGCGCCGTGCGCGCCTGTCGCGCGGCCAGCGGGCAACGTGACCTATGCTCGGCCGATGCCCAACGCCGCCGCAACCGCCGCCCCTGCCGCCCTCACCCCGGCCCTCACCCCCGCCGCCCTCGAGCGTGCCCGCCGCCGATCCCGCTGGACGCTGGCCGCGGGCGTGGCGGTGGGCAGCACTGGACACATCGCCGCGGTCACCGTTGCAACCATCGTCGCCGCCGATCTGCTGGGCGAGCAGGCGCTGGCGGGTCTCCCTGGCGCCACGGTTGTCCTTGGCGCGGCGCTTGGCGCAACCCTCTTGTCAAACGTCATGGCAAAGACGACCCGGCGGCGGGGCATCAGCCTCGGCTACACGGTCGGCGTGGCAGGCGCGCTCATCGCCACAATTGCCATCATCCTGCGCTCGTTCCCGCTCCTGCTTGTTGGAACGCTGCTGATCGGCTTCGGGAGCGCCTCCAACCAGCTTGCCCGGTATGCGGCGGCGGACATGGTGCCGATGCACCGGCGCGCATCCGCTATCGGCACGGTGGTCTGGGGCGGCACGGTTGGATCCGTCATTGGCCCAACGCTTGTCCCGGTGGCAAGCGGGATGGCCGCTGGCGTTGGGCTGCCGCCCCTGGCTGGACCGTATCTGGTGCCCGTGCTGTTTGTGGGTGCCGCCGCCCTGCTCTCCTTTGTCTTCCTCCGCCCTGACCCGTACGAACTTGCCGACGAGACAGACGTCCACGCGCAGTTGGCCGCAGACGCCGCCGGCGACGCGGTGGAGCCCGTGCTTGCGATCCTGCGGCGTCCCGCCGTTGTGGCAGCCCTGGCGACGCTGGTTGTGAGCCAGCTGGTGATGACGCTGATCATGACGATGACGCCACTGCATATGACGTCGCACCACCACAGCCTCGCCGACGTGGGCATCGTTCTCTCGGGTCACACGCTTGGGATGTACGCGTTCTCGCCGGTGTCGGGCTGGCTGAGCGACCGCTTCGGCCGCACCCGCACGATCTTTGTTGGCGCGGCTGTCCTGATCATCTCGGGCGTGATGGCCGCCGTTGCGCCGCCGGATGGCGGCGTGCTGCTGCTTGTCGGGATGTTCCTGCTGGGCGTGGGCTGGAGCCTTGGCTATGTGGCAGGCAGCGCGATGCTGTCGGATGAACTGGAAGTCCACGAGCGCACCCGCATCCAGGGCGCCGCAGACTCGCTCATCTGGAGCGCTGCCGCCGGGGCCAGTCTGGGCTCAGGGCTGATCGTGGCGGTTGCCGGGTACACGGCGCTGGGGATACTCGCCGTGGGTCTCGTGGCCATTGCCGTGGCGGTCTTCCGGCACAACTCGCGGATCGCGGCCGCCGCGCGTCGCTGAGGCGCCGCTAAGGCGTCGGTGAGGCGTCGGAGAGGCGTCGGAGAGGCGTCGCCATGCGGGCCGCCCGGAGGCCCAACTGCGCAGCGGGCGCATCAACTAGACCGCTGCGGGATCCACCTGGACGGTAGAGCCCGGTATTCGGCAGTTGGACCGCGCAGACGGACTCTGCACCGGACCAACCGAGTCGGCAGCGCGCAGTTGGGCCACCCAGCGGCCCACGCCAGACGCTGGCCCTCAGACGCCCAGCGTCTCCACCACCCAGGCTGCCAGCACGCGAGCGCACAACTCCACCTCGGCCAGCGGCACGCGCTCGTCGGCGCCATGCGCCAGATGGACATCGCCCGGCCCAAAGATCACGCACGGCGTGTTGCCAGCGCCCGTGAAGAGCCGCATGTCGGCTCCGTACGGCACGCCAAGCAGCGCGGGGCGCCGACCAGTCACAGCCTCCGCGGCATCGGCCAGGGTGACCGGGAGCAGATGGTCGGGCGCCACGCGGGCCGTCCCAAACCGTGCACCTGTGATCTCCACGGTTGCCGGGTGATCACGCAGAAACGGATCCGCCGCACACGCCGCCGCAACGGCCGCACGCAGTTCCGCCTCAGCCTCTGCCGGCGCCTGCCCAAGCCGAACGCCGTAGCGGCCCTCGGCCACCACCAGGTCCATCACGGTGGATGCCCACTCCCCGCCTGACACCTTGCCGATGATCGTTGGGTACGGCAGCCCAAGCGCGGTCATCAGCGGGTCTGTCTCGGCAGCGTTTCGGGCGGCTTCGTCTGCCTCCAGCGCCACAACCAGCGTCTGGAGGTTGGCCAGCGCCGACACGCCCTCGCGCCGGGTGCTGGCATGTGCGGCGCGGCCCGGGACGCTGAGCCGGAACGTGATGGCACCTGCGTGGGCCACCACGATGTCCAGCCCCGATGGCTCCGGGATCACGGCCATATCGCCAGTTGCACCGGCGCGGATGGCCGCCAGCGTCCCCTGCCCTCCATCCTCCTCAGAGGGCACCAGCGCAACCACAAGCTCGCCGCGCAGCCGGGCCAGGGCCCCGGTCTCGCGCAACGCCGCCAGCGCGCCCAGGATCGCAGCCACGCCGCCCTTCATGTCGCAGGCGCCCCGACCGTACAGCCAGCCGTCTCGCACCTCCCCGCTGAACGGGTCGTCTGCCCAGGTGGCCGGATCGCCCACCGGCACCACATCGGTGTGCCCGGAGAGCACGATGCGGGGCCGTGCGCCCGGCACGCCAGCCCGCCCAATCACCACCGGCAGGGCGGACCTGGGCACCTCGTCGCCAGGCCAGTCCGGATCATTGCGCATCGCCGCCGGATCCGGGTGAAACACCTCCACGGCCAGCCCGAGCGCGTCGAGAGCGTCGGCCAAGTAACCGGCGATGAGGTCCTCGGACCCGGTGACAGACGGTATCCGGACCAGGGCCCCCAAGTCCGACGCGAGCGCTGCGCCGTTAACGGCTGCTGCCGCGGCGCGCGACGCCGCTGACAAGGGCGACGCCCGAAGACCGAAGGCGCTCATGCGCGTAGCACCGGTCGCGTCAGGCAGGTCACGCCGCCAGAGCCGTTCTCGCCAACCTCGCGCAGCGGCACCGCGTGGACTTCGCAGCCCGCTGCCTCCAGACGACGGCGCGTCACGGGGTTGCCCTCCGCGGTCACCACCACGCCAGGGCGCACAGCAAGCACGTTGCAGCCAAGCGTGGGGTACTCCTCCTCGGGCACCTCCACAAGCCTGATGCCAAGGTCGCGCACCAGCTCGTACAGCCCTGCGGGCAGGAGCGGCATGAACACCACAGCCACATCGTCAGCCACCGGCGAGATCACCGAGAGCAGGTGCACAAGCTCCGCGGCGCCCTTCCAGTAGGGCACGTCAAAGATGCGCACGTCCCCGCCGGCGATGGCGCCCAGTTGGCGCGCACCCGCGTCGTTGGTCCGAAGGGTTCGCCCAATGCAGAGCAGATCCGGCCGCAGCCAGAACGTGTCGC
Organism: uncultured Chloroflexota bacterium; assembly: GCA_903924005.1. Taxonomy (GTDB): domain Bacteria; phylum Chloroflexota; class Limnocylindria; order Limnocylindrales; family CSP1-4; genus CAIXZV01. The sequence continues at coordinate 9,926 of CAIXZV010000558.1, forward strand.
CGCCTTCCACGGTCCCGGGACCCGAGATCCGTCCGGCCGTCGGGATCCCGCGCGCCGCGGTCCAGCGCTCAAGCACATCGGGCTCGCCCGCCCGGTTGGGCTTGCCGGGTCGAAGCGGGATGGCGCCGTGGTCGGCGATCACCATCGGGTCAAAGACGTAGACGAGATCCGGATCGTCCGTCTCCGCGCCAAGTTCGTGGACGCGGACGCCAAGCCCCGTGAGCGCGGCCACGAGGCCGTCGTGCTCCCGTTTGGCGCCGTCCAGATCCACTGGGCGGAGAAAGCCCACGGCGGGATCCTCGAAGGCGCGGCCAAAGGCAGGACCGGGCTTCTTCACAAGAACGTCGAGCAGGGGCGCGGTCATGCTCTGCGCGCCAAACGCGCGACCGGTGGAAGCGGACGAGACGGGCTGGGAAGTCATGGCGCGAGGATACCCGTGCAGTGTTTGCCGAATCGAGGCAGGATGCGCGTGTCATGACCACGCTCAGCCAAACCCTCACCCGCTTCCTTCTTGCTGCGGCCCTCATTGCCGTGGGTCCAGCCCCCGCCGCCGCGCAGACCGCGCAGACCGCGCAGGCCGCGCAGGCCGCGCAGGCCGCGCAGGCCGCGCAGGCCGCGCAGGCCGCGCTTGCAGCATCGCCTGCGGGCACGGTCCAGCTCGTCACCGTCGCCACCGGGCTCTCCTCACCAGTGCTCGCCACGGCGCCCAAGGACGGCAGCGGACGTCTGTTCATCGTGGAGAAGACCGGGACCATCCGCATCGTCAAAGGCGGGACGCTGCTGCCCATCCCATTTTTCGACATCTCGCGGGCGGTCTCCACAAGCGGCGAGCAGGGGCTGCTGGGTCTGGCATTCCACCCCAACTACGCCGTCAACCGCAAGTTCTACGTGGACTACACGGACACCGCCGGCAACACGGTGATCCGCGAGTACAGGGCGCTCGCCGCCGCCCCTGATCGCGCGGACGGCACCAGCGGCCGGACGATCCTGCGGATCAAGCAGCCATACCAGAACCACAACGGCGGGA
>CAIXZV010000559.1 GCA_903924005.1 uncultured Chloroflexota bacterium
ACCTGGGCGGTGGACGCCCTGGGGCGCGCCACCGCGACCGTGCGCAACGACACGGCGGGCCTGTACCCGTCAAGCTCCACGGCCGACAACGACGTCACGTTCCTGTTCCGGAGCAATCGATGATGCGGTGGTTGATTGAGCCAGGGGCTCCGCCCAATCTCGGCGACCACGTCGTCTTTGATAGGCCGGCCGGCTCGTTCCTCACGGGATTCACCCAGGCGAGGCCCGTCACCACTCTGCTCGTGAATGACATCCAGATCGGGCTCGACGGGAGCGACCGTGCGGTGGGTATCGACGGGTACTGTCCTGAGGTGAGTTGGCGTCGAATGAACCTTGGCAGTCGATCGCCCGAGATTGCCGTTGCTCGAGTCGACACGTCCTTGGTATCCAGAGGACCGACGCTTCGCCTCACGGAACCAGGCGAATGGCCTGTTGCTTGGGACAACGTCTGTCGTTGGCTTCGCTTGGGTCCAGGGACTCGACATGGGTCTCGGATCGTTGCGGTCAATGCAAACTCAGCGGTGGAGATAGCGACCACCTCCAGCCGGCTCGTGGCCGTATGGATACGAGCGGAGTTCTGATCCGGAGGCTGACGGTGTTGTCGGCTCGGAGACAATTGGGTCCGACGTCAAAGAGCGTGGACGGCCCCGCCGCGTCGCGCAGCTGGAACGGGAACACCGCCCAGCCCCTCGCCTACTCGTACGACGCGGCCAAGCGCCCGGTGTCGGCGTCGGCGTCCATCACCGCCGGCACGGTCTCCCTGACCCAGTCCTACGACCGGGGCGGCAACGTGGCCGCCGAGGGCCGGACGATGCCCGCCGCCGTCACCGGCGACGCGGGCTCCGGCACGCAGTCCTTCAGCTACGACGCCCTGTCGCGCCTCACGGGGAGCTCCGGCCTCCTGGCCGGGAGCGTCGCGTACACGTACGGCCTCGACTCCGGCCGGGCGTCCCGCACCGCCGGGGCCCACGCGTACGCGGCGGTGTACGACCGGACCGGCGAGCTCGCCTCGGTGTCGCTCGACGGGGGCTTCCCCGTCTCCGCCGCCTACGACGCGTACGGCGGCCTCACCTCCGACCCCCAGGCCGGGGCGGCCGGGTCCGCGACCGCGTACGGGTACGACCTGGCCGGGCGGACCGTGTCCGTCACGCCCGCCGGCGCGTCCGCCACCTCCATCGCCCTCGACGCCCTGGGGCGCCCGAGGACGCGCACCACGGGGTCCTCCGCGGACGCGTACTCGTACCTCGGGGACACGGGCTCGGTTGTCCGCGTGGCCAACACCGGCGGCTCGGGCCTGACGACCGACAGCGTCCTCGACCCCGCTGGCGGGCGCCTGGGGGCGAAGACCGGGACGGCGGTGGCCTGGCTCGCGCCGGACCTCCACGGCTCCGTGGCCGTCGCGCTCGCGAAGGACGCGGCGTCGGTGACGGGGGCCCTGCGGTACGACGGGTACGGCCTCACCCTCGCGTCGTGGCCCTCCGGGGGCACCACGGCCACCTCGGTGTGGAAGTACCAGGGCAGGCTCGACCTGTCGCCGTCGCCCGCGGCCCCCCTGTACGACTTCGGGGCCCGGGACTACGCCCCGGGCCTGGGGGCCTTCACCAGCATGGACACGGTGACGGGCTCCGCCCGGGACCCGGGCCAGCTCGGCCGCTTCCTCTACGCCGAGGGGAACCCGGCGAGCCTCGTGGACCCGACCGGGCACGACGCCTGCACCGGCGCAGAGTGCGACAACCCGACCTACGACAACGGGAGGGAGGGGTTTGACTACTGCGTCGCCGACTGCGGGGGCCTCCAAGACCAAGTACGGCCCGGGCGACACGGGGTACAAGCCCTACAAGCCGCCGGCGAAGCCCCCCGTGAAGCCGCCGGCGAAGCCCGCGCAAGGCGTGCCGCTGACGGTGACCGCGAGCATGCTCGACGCGCTCACGGCCGGGCAGCTGCGCGCCTACGTGGATGCTCGGGCCGCCGCGTGCGCCGGTGCGCCGGCAAATATGCCCGGCTGCCAGGACTACGGGTACGCGTGGTGCCGTCAGGCCTTGGACCGCCAGACGTGTCTGCAATGGGTGGACCTGAAGGACTGGGGAGACCTCGACGGCCCGCTCGGCACGTTCGTGGTGGCGCCCGCGTCGGCGATCCTCGTGAGCCTCGGCTGGGCTGCGCTGGTGTCCGTGGCCGGGCCTGCAAAGGACAGGGTGTCGTCCGCGGCAGAGCAAATCCCGGCAGCTGGATGGTATGGTCCAATGAAACCTACTCCGTCAGACGCGGATCTCCGGGGCATCGTTGAACAGCTGTACCGGAGCACTGCGACCATCGGAAATGGGGGTACAGGAGATGCGATCCGGGATGGGGCTGGCCACGTCATCAAAGGCGCAGAGCGCATAACGAATTTGCAGCGCTGGATTGATAGCCACCCATTTGCCGACCCACAGGACGTTCACATCGCTGAATCGATGCTGCAGGACTTGATCTCGGCGATGAGCGGCCAAGCGTATCCGGGGCACTGATGGCTGCCGACCGGCCACCAGAGTCCCAGCTCATCGAACGACTGGTCGATTGCCTGCCCAGCGTCCGTGTAGGCTGGCGCGCGTTCAAGCAAACTCCGGACTTCAGCCTCGACTTGCCCTACACAGCCCTTGGGTACCTAGCCGCAGTTATGGTGAGGGATGCTCACTTTCTGGCGGAAGGTGAGTTAACGGACTTCTTCAACGAACTTGAAGAAGCCTTGGCACGATCTGACTCCGCCACGCGGAGCCTGTTGATTGTCGGGTTCATCGAGGACTTGCAGAATGTCGCTTCGCATCATCCAGAGGCACCCGTTCCGTGGCTCAGATATGCGGGTGAGCGGACGCGGATCGCCTGGGGTTGGGTGAACGGCCTGTGGTCGAGCGAGCTGTCGCCGCTGGAGTTCAATCGCAGGGTTGAAAACGGTCTCTGGCGAGCATGACAGCCAGCGGTGCTCGAACCCGAGACTTCAGTACCGCAGGACCGGGGCGAAGGCCAGGACGGCGGCACGGCTCGTGCCGGACCTCCGCCGATCGGTAGCGGCGGCGCTCGCATAGGACGCCGTGCCGCTGACCCACGGCATCGTGTTGCCTGTGTTGCCCAACTCCCGCCCCCGCCCTACTGGAAGCCGTAGGGCGGGGGAGTATGAACAGCCCCGGCGTACTCCTGTTCGCCGCGATGATGGTGTTCGACTTCGCGGGAGCCGTCGCGAACGTGGCCTACCAGCGCCGGGCGACACGCACGGATCGGGAGCGCGCCTACGTCGAGGGCGTCCTGCGACGCCCGGCGGGCCTTGTGGGCGCGAGCGTTGGGGCGGGCCGCGACCGACTCGGCTCCCTGTTCAGACAACATCCGAACCCCGGCCTCAATCGGCTGAGAGTCGTCGCGGTCGTCCTGCAGGTCATCGCATCGGTTCTCGCGGCGACCGTCCTCGCGTGGTTCTCGGGTCTCGTCTAGTGCGCGCTCTCGGGTCCGGCACGGTGCGCCGCGGACGGCCGTTCGGCGGGGGCGGCCTGCCGGCGTTGGAGAGACCGCGATGGATGCGCTGACCACGGCTGCGGCCGCCGCGATCCGTCCGGTCTCCTTGGCCGCCCTGCCCGGCCCATCCCTGCGTGGTGGAAGAGCGGGCGGCGCGGCGTGCTGCTCGGCGTCGTGCTGCTAGCGCTTGCCGCGCTCTGCCAGCTCCCGATCGTCACTGTCCCGCTGTGGCCGCGGGTCGATCCGGCCAGCATCCTGGTCGCCGCGGTGGAGGTGGTGCTCGCCGTGGCGATCGTAGTCAGGCTCTGGCGGGCGGCGCGGCCGGCATCCGCATGACGGGCACGTGCCCGTGATCCCGGCCGAACTCCACGCCAGGATGGTGGCCTGGAAATCCGAGCTTCGGAGTTCTTGGAGAGGCTTGCTGGGAGGGTCCCAGACGAGGACATGTAACAGGCACGCGACGCTGCATCGGCCAATGAGGTCGATGCTGCGTTCTGGATTCTCGCCCTTGCCATGGACCGCCCAAGCATCCCGGGCAGACCGGAGGAGGCGGCCCGCATCCGCCGCCTGGCCGGACCGCTCGGGAACGACCTTCCGGCTGACGTCTGACAGCCCGCCGTTCAATCAACGATGATTGCGGCGGCGAGATCCCGCCCAGTGGGCATGATCACCTGAACTGGCTCCTGCCCGACCTCCACGGCTCCGTCGCCGCCACGCTCAGCTCGAGCGAGTCGACGGTGACGAGCGCGACCCGCTACGACGCCTGGGGCGGCACG
>CAIXZV010000560.1 GCA_903924005.1 uncultured Chloroflexota bacterium
CAGATGGTCCAGGCGATGCTGGCCGACATGGATGCCGGCACCGAGGCCGCGCGCCACCTGCTCTACACCGCATGCCAGGAGATTGACGCGGGCACGCCCGATGCCGCTCGTTGGGCCGCCATCTGCAAGCTTGTCGCAGGCGACAACGCCATGCGCGTCACCACGGACGCGGTACAGGTTCTGGGCGGCTACGGCTACGTGGAGGACTTCCCGGTGGAGCGCATGATGCGCGATGCCAAGATCACGCAGCTCTATGAAGGTACCCAGCAGATCCAGCGCCTGATCGTGGCGCGCTCGCTGCTGAACCCGCGGTAGACGCCGTCTGGACGGCTTTCGGCCACCGCATGTAGTGGTATCGTTGCCCACCACCACAAGGGATAGTGGTGTGAGGTCAGGGAGACTCAGATGCGCTGTCCGCAGTGCTCGGCCCGGGACACCCGCGTGGTGGACTCGCGAGACCTCGATGATGCCGCCACTATCCGGCGCCGGAGGGAGTGCCCAGGGTGCGGCAGCCGCTTCACCACGTACGAGCGGGTGGAGGCTGCGCGCCTCGTCGTCGTCAAGCGCGATGGCATCCGCCAGGAGTTTGACCGCGACAAGCTTGCATCTGGGCTGTCCAAGGCGCTGACGCGCAGGCCTGTCCCCGACGACGCTGCTGAGCGAGCGGCAGACGCCATTGAGGCGGAGCTTCGGGCCAGCGGCCAGTCGGAGATCCCAAGCTCGGTGGTGGGATCGCTGGCGATGGAGCGGCTCCGCGCCATTGACCACATCGCCTACATCCGGTTTGCCTCCGTCTACCAGAGCTTTGAGGACCTTGAGGACCTCAAGCGCGAGGTGGACTCGCTGTTTGCTGAAGGTGGTTCTGTGAAGAAGGGGAAGCGCGAGCGATGAGCGTCCTGGCCGACCGCGACATCCGGACTGAGCTGGAGTCGGGACGCGTGCGGATTGACCCGTACGACCCGTCGGACCTCCAGCCGTCCTCGGTGGACCTCCACCTTGACGCCAGCTTTCGCGTCTTCCGCAACAACCGCTATGCCTTTATTGACCCGCGGCTCCCCCAGCCAGACCTCACCGAGCTGCTCACCATCACCGGTGATGACCCGTTCATCCTGCATCCCGGCGAGTTTGTGCTTGGCCAGACGCTTGAATGGGTGGAGCTGCCTGATGACCTCGTTGCGCGGCTTGAGGGAAAGTCGTCGCTTGGCCGGCTTGGCCTGCTGATCCATTCAACCGCGGGCTACGTGGATCCAGGCTGGAAGGGGACGCTGACGCTGGAGTTGTCCAACGTGGCCAACCTGCCGATTGCGCTCTATGCGGGGATGCGCATCGGGCAGATCAGCTTCTTCCGCATGAGCTCCCCCGTGGAGCGGCCGTACGGGTCCAAGGGTCTCGGCTCCAAATACCAGGGCCAGAGCCAGCCCACGGCCTCGTCTGCGCATGCCGATTTCGATCGCGGGCGCCGCAAGACCGGAGGTGCCTGAGACGTGGGCATCAACGACGCCGTCCACTGGCGCACCGAGCTTGGCGGCGGCACCACCGTTGCGCTTGTCCAGGCGGGCACGTTTCGCTCAGACGCAGGCGCGCTGCTAGGGCCGGTGCCGTTTTCCCTGTGGCGGCCGTGGGCGGAGGGCGAGCTTGACGCCAATCGGCGGCTGCGCCAGGCGCTGAACTGCCTGCTTGTTGAGACGCCGGCTGGGCGTGTCCTCATCGAGACGGGCATCGGTGAGCGGCTGGACGCGAAGAACACCGAAATGCGCGGGTATGAGGGGACGGCCATCGTCCCTGCGCTGGAGACCGCGGGCTTTGACCCGGCATCGGTAGACGTTGTGGCGATGAGCCACCTTCACTTCGACCACGCCGGCGGGCTCCTGCGTCCGGACGGGACGCGCGCCTTCCCTCGAGCACGGATCGTGGCTCAGCGCCAGGAGTGGGAGATTGCCCTTGGCGACAATGGCCGCGTAGCCGCCTCGTACGACCAGCCGGAGCTGCGCCTTGTCGCAGACTGGGGCGCGGACGGGTGGGCCGAGGGTGATCGCGAGCTGCTCCCCGGCGTGACGGTTGTCCGCACCGGGGGCCACTCGGCCGGCCACCAGGCCATCGTCGTTCGCGGCACGGGGCCCGGCGCCAGGACGCTGGCGTTCTTTGGGGACCTTTGCATGCGCCCCTGGTCCGCCAACCCAAAATGGGTGACTGCGTTTGACGATTTCCCGCTCGATAGCGTGGCCGTCAAGGGCGAGCTCTTCCGGCGTGCGGTGGAGGGGGACTGGACTGTGGTCCTCTCGCACGAGCGGCTGAGTCCGGTTGGCAAGCTCACACCGGATCGCGACCGCTTCCGCTTCAACGGGCTCTAGGCTCAGCCCGGATTTGGTGACGGCAGCCAGCCGGCGATGGACTGGCTTGCGCCCTCGTCGGTCATCGGCCCGTTCACAACCTGCAGGACCCGGCCGTCGGGGGCGATGAACACCTGGGTTGGCAGGGCGAACACGCGGTAGAGGTTGAAGACGTCTGCCGTCGCGTCAAACGCGATGGGATAGGGCAGTTGGTACTTGGCCGCGTACGTGGCCACATCGTCTGGCGTCGTCTCCTGGACCGCCACGCCTACGATCACCAGGCCCGCCTGGCCGTACTTGGCCTGCATATCGCGCAGGACGGGTGTCTCGCTCTGGCACGGCGGACACCATGAAGCCCAGAAGTTCAACCACACAAGCTTGCCCCGCAGGTTGGCCAACTGCACGGGCTTGCCATTGAGGTCCCTCAGGACCTCGCTCGTGCCGTCAGCTGCTGTCCATCGCAGTTCTGGGGCAGTGTCCCCCGGCTGGAGCCCAGTCGTCGCCACTCCCACAAGGAACGGTGTGGCAACGGGAAGCGCCGTGGGGCCGAAGCCGGCCGGAGCGGCGATCGGCCGCGTCAGGACAAACAGCGCAACGGCTGCAACCAGCGCTGACCCGGCAACCGTCCAGAGCTGGCGCGCGGTGAACGGTCCAAAGACGCGCCGGGCGCCTGCGGGCGGCGCGTCCTGGGGCTCAGCCACCTAGATCCCGCCAAACTGGAAGTAGCGCGGCAGGAGCACCAGCAGGTCAAGCACCATTGCAAGGCCGATGAACGCCACCAACAGCCCGCCGACAAGCGACACCAGCTGCCCGTGGCGGACGAGCGGCCGCATCAGGGCGCCGGCGCGGTCGTAGAAGAACGCCAGGACGATGAACGGGATGCCCAGACCCGCGGTGTAGCCCACGAGCAGCAGCGCTCCCTGCAGGGCCGTGGTGCTGGTGGCCGCCATCGTGAGGATCCCGCCCAGGATGGTCCCGATGCACGGTGTCCAGCCAATGGCAAACACGGCGCCCAGCGCCATCGATGTGGCGAGTCCGGCCCGCTCGCCCACAAGCCGCGCGCCCAGGCGACCGCCAATACCGGCGCCGGCTGGGGCTAGCGACATCCCGCCGGTGGTGGCCGTGACGCTGGCCGATGCGCCTGCGTCCAGCGGCCGCCATGTGC
>CAIXZV010000561.1 GCA_903924005.1 uncultured Chloroflexota bacterium
CCCCCCGGCCGCGCCGCATCGCCGCCCCCGGCCGCGCCGCCGCGCCGCAACGCGGAGCCCCGCCTGCCGGACCCTGACGCTGGAGCCTCGTAGCCAGAGTGCTAGACTCGATTTCGCCTTCCAGATGACCCGACCTGCCGTTTGCACGCCATTGGAGCCGCCCCGATGTCCAGCCAGTCGTCAGCTGCAGCCCCCGCCACGGCAAACCCGCTCGACGAACTGATCGCCTACTTCGAGGGCGAGTACGTTGCGCTCAAGGACGCCAAGGTCAGCATCATGACCCACGCGTTCATGTACGGGACCGCGACGTTTGAGGGCATCCGCGCCTATTGGAACGCGGAGCAGAACACGCTGTACGCGCTGTTTGTCCGGGAGCATGCCCGGCGGATCCGCAGCTCAGCCAAGATGCTGATGATGGAGAACCTGCCGTCCGAGGACGAGCTGGTTGACATCATCGTTGAGACCACGCGGCGCAACGCGTTTCGCCAGGATGCCTACATCCGGCCGTCGTTCTACAAGAGCACCCGCGCCATCGGCGTGCGGCTCCACCACCTCGATCACGAGCTGTACGTGATCGCCACGCCGTTTGGCAACTACATCGACATCGAGAAGGGCGTTCGCGTGATGTCCTCCTCGTGGCGCCGCAACGCTGATGAGGCGCTGCCGGCCCGCGGCAAGCTGGTGGGAGGCTACGTCAATATGGCCTTCCAGAAGTCTGAGGCGGAGCTCAACGGCTTCGACGAGGCGCTGGTGATGACGCCCAGCGGCCACGCGTCGGAGGGCTCGGCCGCCAACCTGTTCGTTGTCCGTGACGGCGTGCTCCTGACGCCGCCCGTGTCGGACGACATCCTCGAGGGCGTGACGCGCAAGGCGATCCTGGGGCTGGCGGCGGATCTGGGCATCCCCACCGAGGTGCGCTCGATTGACCGCTCCGAGCTGTACATCTGCGACGAGGTGTTCCTTGTGGGCACCGGCGTCCAGGTGAGCCCAGTCATCGAGGTTGACCATCGTCCCGTGGGCGACGGCAAGATCGGCCCGATCTCGCGCAAGATCAGCGAGCGCTACTTCGCGGCGGTCCGGGGCAACCTGCCCGAGTACACGAGCTGGCTCACCGTCGTCGGCTAGTCCCTCGGGCGCTCACCTCGGGCGCTCACCTCGGGCGCTCACCTCGGGCGCACGGGCACGGCACCGGTTCAGGGCCGGTCTGGCTAGAGTCTCGCCCGGTCCGCCACTTGCGCAAGCCCTGGATTCGGGCCGATTGACCCGAGCGCTGGCGCCTTCAGGTCGGGTGCACTCTGGCCCAGCGTGACGATCACCTGCGCGGCGATGGCCGGATTGGCGATGGTTGTCGCCTGCACCTTGTACGCCTTCTCCAGAAACGCGATCGTCTGCTGCAGATCGGCTTCGGCTCCGTTGTAGACCACGATCGTGGTGGTGGCGATCACGGTCGCCTTCTGGTTGGGTGCCGACGCGTTCATCCCGTAGTAGGACAGGTAGTCCGCGTTATCGGTGGCCAGGCCCGGCTTTCCGGCGCCGTTGAGCACCCAGACGGTGGCCGCCTCCGCAGCCAGCGACTCACGGGCCGCAAGCAGCGTCTGGTCCGCATTGAAGGCCTGCGTAGCGGCAGCGCGAACACGCGCCGCGTTGATCATCACGTTGCTGTTGGTGCCGCCGGACGGTCCCCACATGTCCACCGCGTAGTACGGCGGCCCGAAGACGTAGCTCTTGATTCCCTTGGTGTCCACCTTCTCCGCAAGCGCCAGCAGCGAGGGCAGCTGATCGGTGGGGATGTCGGTCTTCACAGAGGACTTGAGCGCATTGATCAGTGCCGGCAGATTGGCGAGGACGGACTGGATGTTCATCTGCTGGCGAACCGAGAGGATGACGCGCTGCTGCCGATAGCCACGGTCGTAGTCGGTTGAGGACCCGTGACGCGAGCGGGCGTAGACGAGCGCCTGCGTGCCGGTCATATGCTGCGGGCCGGCGGGGATGTAGATCCGTGTATGGGCGCCGTCCGTGATGGGGAAGCCGCTGTCCGCAACCGGGATCTGAACGTTGACCTGGACGCCGCCGATGGTGTCCACCGACGTCACAAACCCCTGGAAGTTCACCATCACGTAGTAGTTGATGTTGATGCCGTAGAGGTTGCCCAGAATCGACTTGAGCGCGGTGAAGCCGCGGGCGTTGGCCGTCTTGCCGGGCCAGAGATCGGTGCGGTTGCGGTTGGCGGCAAACCAGCTGTTGATCTTGCCGCCGTAGACGGAGCCCCAGAGCGGCTGAGCATTGGCGGGCACCGGCACGCCCACGCTGTCGCGCGGCACCTGGAACATCGCGACACGACCTGTGCCCGGGTCGATTGAGGCGACGATCATCGTGTCCGTGTTGAACGAGCTTGAGCTGCCGCGCTGATCGCTGCCGATGAGCAGGATGTTGAGCCGGTCTGAACCGTTCCACGGCGGGAGCGTTGGGGCAAGCGTGCCGTTCGCCGACGGGTTGGGCGTTGGCGGGGCATCCGTGGGCTGCGGCGTGGCGCCGATGCTGTCGGAGGGACCCGGCGAGGCCGAGTCGCCCGGGGAGGGCGAGGCGTCGGGCTGGTTGCAGGAGGGATCCGTGGAGTCAGAGGTGAAGACGCAGTTGACAAGGTCCAGCGCCATCGCGTTGTACCGCGCCACCGCAATGTGACCGCCGGCCATCACGAGGATCACCGCGAGCAGACCGGCCGCCGAGACGGACCCGAGCGCCATGCGCCCTGAGCTCCTGCCGCGCCCACGCGCAGGGACCGGGCCGTCAACCTCGTTGAGGAACCGGGCAACCTGCCAGGCGTCCACGACGGCGACGAGCCGGTAGACGAAAGCAAGCGCATTCACCACGAAAAGCGCCACCAGCACGGGCTGCTGCACCACGAAGCCCAGCAGTTCCACGCGGTTTGCGCGGAGCACGATGCCGCCCAAGAGCGCGAGCGTCAGGAACGGCGCAGCCGCAAACCCAAGGGCGCGGCTGAAGGCGCCCGCATACGCGTGCCCAAGGCCGGGGAACAGCAGCGACAGGAACGCAGCGGTGAAAGCGGAGCGCTCGCGCGGTCCGTGAGGCGTGGTCGACATCGCGCGGATCATACGCCGGGACTCCGTGACCGGTGCTGGGGTGCGCCGATGGCCAACCGCGGCGGCCGCGGTGGAC
>CAIXZV010000562.1 GCA_903924005.1 uncultured Chloroflexota bacterium
CAGCAAGCCCCAGCGCCGCGGCCGCTCTGCCAGGCCGACCTGACGCTCGAGCCGCGAGCGCCACGCCCGCCATGACGCCCGCGCGCACCACCGACGGCGACGCGCCCGCCACCACGACGTACAGCGTGATGGTCCCGGCCACCGCCACCGAGACCACGCGTCGTGACCGCCCGCGCATCAACGCGCTCACCAGACCCGCGACAATGGCGATGTTCCATCCGGAGATGGCCACCACGTGGCTGACGCCGGCCGTAGCAAAGTCCGCGGCGAGCTGGCGGTCAACCCGCTCCCGCAGACCGATGAGGATCCCTGCCGCAAGCCCCGCCTCCGGCTCCGGCATCGAGCGCTGGAGGGCATCACCCGCGCCGTCTCGGATGGCCTGGAGCGACGGCCACGGCGGCGGGCGGACGATCCGCAGCGACGTGGCCCGGAGGCTCCCGGCAGCGCCTGTGCGGCGCAGGTACTCGCCGTACGGGTCACCCGCGGGCGGTGGCTCCAGGCGTCCCGCAACCGCCACAACGGCGCCCGCAGCAACCGTGGGGAACCCCGGCAGCGTTGCCGCCACGGATACCGGCCCCGCGTCCGTGGCAAGGTCCAGACGCGCAATCTGGCTGCCGTCCTTGGGCGACCCGACGGACGCAACGTCCGCGGTCCACGGCCCGGCGCCCGCCGCGTCCAGACCCAGCGGCGCTGCCTCAGGGAACACCAGCACGCGCAGGCCAAGCAGCAGCGCGCCCACCCCAATGGCCACAACCCGCGGCCGCCAGACCGGGGCTGCGCCTTGCGCTCCCAGCGCTACGTGGGCGGTCACCGCCAGCGCAAACCCGCAGGCCGCCACAGGCGCCGGTTGCGCGCCAAGCAAGACCGCCGCTCCCCCAAGGACCACGCCGATAGCCAGCCAGGCTCCACGCGGCATCCCCGCGCCGACCCGGCTCATGCCGCCACCGTCATGGGCCCACCGTGACGCGGCTGCGGATCTTGGTGAGGATCGCCTGGCCAAGCACCTTGCGGCTCACCAGTTCGTCCAGCGTGCGAAATGGCTTCTCCGCGCGAGCCGCGATGATCTTGGCCGCCGTTGCCGGGCCGATGCCTGGGAGCGCATCAAGCGCCTCCGCCGTAGCGTGGTTGATGTCCACGAGACCGCCCGCCCCTGCGCCCGCGACACTCCCTCCACCTGTCTTGCCCGTTGGCCCCGGCCCGGCCGTGGCCGCAGCCGCCGCCTCCTCCCGCGACGGCACGTGGATCTCGTCACCGTCCGCCAGTCTCCGCGCCAGGTTGAGCGCGAGGTCCGCCGCCAGGGTGTCCACCCGCGGTCCGTAGCCGCCTGCGGCCTCGATTGCGTCACCCACCCGTGAACCTGGCGGCAGCCGATACAGGCCCGGGCGCCGCACGGCACCGCCCACCTCCACAACCAGCAGCGCAGCGGGACTTGCGCCGACGCTCGCCTCTGCGGACGCCAAGGGATCCTGGCCACCCTGAGCCGCGACCAGCGCCTCGGGCCGCGCGGCCCCAACCACGGCCACCACGGCCACAGCCACGGCGACTGCAGCCGCCCCGACGGCGAGCCATCGGCGCCTCCGGTCCGGCTCTGCCGCCGTTGCGGCCGAGGCATCGGGCGCAGCCGTACCCGGCGCGGCATCATCAATCACGCGCCACGGCGTGCTGGATGGCTCCACGAGCGGCAGCTCCCCGGCGGGGGTACGGGCGGAAGAGGACGAGTTGCCAGACGGCAGACGAGGGCGGACGATCCGGCCCCCGCCGGGGGCACGTCCTTCGGGGGCCGGAGGTCCAGCGCAAACAGTAGCGACGCCCACTTATCGGCCACTTATCTGCCGCCGCGCCCCGACGCGCGACGCCTCCGCCCCGGAAGCCCTAGCATCGGCACGTGACCGACGAGCCATTCCCGCGCGCACGCTTTGAAGCCTTGGTGAGGCGCCTGCCCGCCTACCTGAAGCTCGCCTGGCGGCTTGTGCGCGACCCGCTGCTCAGCCGCACGCGCCGGGCGGCGCTCGTGGCCGCTGCTGGCTACCTCGTCTCGCCCATCGACGCCGTCCCGGGCGCCATCCCCGTGCTGGGCCAGCTTGACGACCTCGCCGTCGCCATCGGTGCCATCAAGCTTGCGCTGGCCGGCCTCTCACCGGAGCGGCGCCGCGAGCACCTGACGGCGGTGGGCCTCGTCGAGGCGGACCTCATGGCAGATCTGCGCGGCATCGGCGCCATCACCGCGTGGATCCTGCGCAAGGGCGCGCGCGTGACGGCGCGAGGTGCCCGCATCGGCGCGCGGGCTGCCGTCACCGGGGCTGGGCTGGTGGCCGATGGCGCCAAGGCGATTGGCGGGGCATCGCTGCGCGCAGCCGGCCGAGGCAATGACGCCCTGCGCGCACGCCTCGCCGAGCGTCGCGGCCGGAAAGGGCGGTCGAAGCTGCCCGAGACGCTTGAGATCGAGGCCGACGTGGTGGAGCGCGACACCCCGCCGGACCCCAGCCCGTAACACTCATCCGGGTGGTGGTAACCGCCACCGACGCCGCTCAAGCACACCCGATCGGCCCAAATCGCTCCGATTCATGCCGTACCACCACCCACGCGAGTATTACGGCCAGACTCGCGCCGTAGCACCCACCGGGTGAGTATTGCGGCCTCGGCCTCGGCGCCGTCAGCCCTTCGCGAGCAGCGCCCGAACCTCGGTGGCAAACCGCGTCATCGACTCCTCGTCGTAGTTTGCCGGGATCCCCGCGATCAGGTGCTTGTACCCGAGATCCAGGTAGGGCGCGATCTTCTCAGCCACGTCCTCCGGCGTCCCAACCGGCTGGTCCGCCCAGGGGACGGCGATCCGGTTGCGATCAAACGCCTCCTTGTAGAGCCGCTCGGCCTCGGCCCGGTTGTCGCGGATGAACACCGTGCCCACGCCCGTTGTTCGCTCAATCTCGGCGGGATCGCGCCCAACGGTCTCGCAGTGCTGGAGCAGCACGGACTCCTTGTGCCGCACGCCCTCCACGCCGCCGCCAACGTTGTTCATGTCGCCGTACTTCGCGACCAGCTTGAGCGTGACCTGCTCGCCGCCGCCGCCGATGCAGATGGGCAGGTGCTTCTGGATGGGCAGGGGATCGTTGCGCGTGTTCTGGCTCTTGTAGTGCGGACCGGCCGCCGTGGGCTCCGTCCCGTCAAACATCCCGCGCATGATCGGCAGGGCCTCGCCAAGCCAGCGCAGCCGCTCAGGGAAACCCGAGCCGAAATCGATCCCGAAGTCTTGGTGCTCTTCCTCAAACCAGGCGCCGCCGATGCCGAGGATGGCGCGGCCGCCGCTGATGTGGTCCAACGTGGTGGCCATCTTGGCGGTCAGCGCCGGATTGCGGAATGTGTTGGCACCAACCATGAGGCCGATGCGCACGCGCTTGGTGGCCTGCGCCCAGGCGGTGATCGTCAGCCAGCCCTCGAAGTTGGGGCCATGGGAGTCGCCGACGATGGGGTAGACGTGGTCCCAGGTCCAGAGCGAGTCGTAGCCCAGCTCGTCGGCGCGGACGCCGGCGGCCAGCAGGGCCGGCCATTGGGTGTACTGGTTCCAACAGAGGGCGCCAAGCTTGATGTCAGTCATGCATGAAGTCTAGGCCCGATCGGGCGAGCCGCCCGGCACCGTCCCAGCCCCGCAGGATCACGCCTTGCTGACGATGTCGATCGAGATCTCCACCGCCGGGATCGTGCCCCGGTTCTCCAGCCAGTGGGTGGTGTTGCGGTCCTCCGGCCAGCCGAGACCCGGCCCGTACTCGGTCGCACCGCCATCGCGATGATCGGTGATGACGCCCTGCAGGATGTACACCGTGCCTGGCCTGCCCTTGTGGTCGTGGACCGGGCCGAAGACGGCGCCCGGTTCAAACGTGAACATCCGCATCCGAAGCTGGCGACCCTCCATGCCCTCGATCTCGCCCTCAAGGTCCATCGTTGCCAGAAGCTTCGACGTGACGCCCTGCGTCTCGGGCGCCTGTTCGTCACCCACGGTGCGCTCCTCACTCCCGGTCCGGGTCGCGGCCTGAGATCAGCCCAGGACTCAGTCTAGGCCGCGTTGCGATGACGCTGGCTCGGGAACCAAACGGTAACGAGACGATGACCGGGCGCCAATCGCTCGGGCGGTGATCCTCGGGCAGTCTCGGGACGGGCCGGAACCCGCCGGCCGCCCGAACTGGAGTGTCCCACGCTATGAAGTACGACCGATCTCTCTTGTACGTCCTCGAGGGCGAGCTTGACCGAAACCCCACCTGCGCCATCTGCGGCACCCGCAACGAGATCCGCGCCGAGGGAGACCGCCTCATCCTCGAGTGCGGCGCAAGCAACAATCCCCGCGGACTCCTCGCCCGCGCGCTCTACGCGATCCTGCCCCACGAGCGGATGCAGATCGTGCCTTGAGGCCTGACCCTACCCGGAAGCGATGGCACCAGGCTCATGTTCGCCCTAACACCAAGTTGCCGCGGCGCGGCGGGGTTCTCCATGGATGCTTCGACGCCGGTTCGGTCACTGTTCCGGGCGTGGCCTGAACTGGACACTTGCCTCGGCGCACTAGGATGGCGAGCAGCCCCTGACAAGTAGGGGATCCGGAGCACTATGCGCTGGGGGTGCCTAGGATGGGTCGTGGTCTGCCTAAGACTGCGTTTGCACTGGTGCTTGCGGGCGCACTCGCTGGGAGTACGACCCTCGCATGGCCTGCTGTCGGTCACGCCGTCGACTACAACGACACCAACCCGGCTGCAACACCTTGCGGGGACGGTAGCCACCCTGTCGAGGACTGGCAGTCATCCTGGATTCGGAATACGTCAGGCTTGATCATCGCGTTGGTGGAAGTTCGAAGGTCTGACTACTGCAACACGGTCTGGACGCGGGTCACCAACGAGACGGGACGCGGCAGCGGGTACGCCACTGGCGCTACCGAGGCGGTCACCGAGAACATCTACCTCTATAGCTGCCCGCTCGGATCGTGCTTGGTGAGCCACTTGGCGGCGACCGATACTTTGTACAAGTTCGGGACCGTACCGTACCAAGGCTGGAGCCACCAACACTGCATCCCAACTGGAACGAACCTTGGCTCCCCTGCCGCCAAGCAGCCACCAGCATTTCAGGGCACGGCCCTTGTTTCGTATGGGGGGACGAACTACGGCGGAGGCGTGGGATTCCAGCCTGTGTTCACCCACCTCACCGCAGGGTACCCAAACAATCCGCTTAGCTGTGACAACTCGACAAACCGCGAGTGCAAGTCATGGGGTGAGGGGTCGGGGTCTTTTGCCACTGTCTATGCGCGACTCGATTCGAGCCTTTCTGGCGCCTTGGGCGGCATTGACCTCGGTTCTGACTTCTCGAACACAGTCGTACCAATCTGGAACAGCGCGTGGACCCACAACCCGCTGATCCTGATGTGTTCGTCTTGCACAGAACAAATCTTGGTCGAGTTAACGCCTCTTCCTCCAGGACTGTATGCC
>CAIXZV010000563.1 GCA_903924005.1 uncultured Chloroflexota bacterium
CCTTCGCTTCCGCGCCGGCTCCCTCCCGTCGCACTGTCGTCGATCCAGGTCTCCTCACGTACCGGGACCGGGCGGCGCTCCGGATCCTCTACCGTGCAGACGTCGCCACGACGTCCCAGCTGACCACCCTCGTCTACCACCGCCGCCAGACCGCGCAGGAACGGCTCGCCCTCCTCTATCGCCTGGGGTACCTCGAGCGGGCGGTCCTCCCTCCCCTCACCCGCGGCGGTGCTCCCTTCGCCTTCCGGATCGGCCCCAGGGGACGACGCCGCCTGCACTACGACAACCTCACCCGCGCTCGGGCGGGAACCCAGCTCCGCCACAGCCTGGACGCCGTCGAGACCGTCGTCGCCCTCCTCAGGGCGCAGGAGCACGACCCCGACACCGCCCCCGTCATGTCCGCCTGGCTCACCGAATCGATGTGCCGCAACACCCTCCACGGCGTCTACCCCGACGGGGTGGTCACGGTCCAGGGTGACCGGGGATCGGCCGTCCTCTGTCTCGAGATCGACGAGGCGACCGAGCACGGCCCCGTCATCGAGGACAAGCTCGACCGCTACGCCAAGGCGCTCTACTCGAGGGTCTGGTGCGTCGTGTTCGTCACCGGGACTCCGGAGCGCGCCCGCAGGCTCGCCGAGATCGGGCGCGGGCAGGCACGGCCCGGCCTGTCGGGCAAGGCCTGGGCGGTCCTGCTGCCGGACCTTCGGGATCGCGGCTACGACGCGCCGATGCTCGGGATGGCGCCAGACCGCGATCGTCTGGTCCTTCGCAACCTCCTGACCGACGCCCCGGACCGGCGGACCGAGTCCCCGGTCGGCTCCGATGCATGGCTGCGCCTGTTGGGCGAGGGTGGGGCCGAGGACCACGTCGAGGCGCTCTCGTGACCAGGCGCGATGGGCTCACCCCCGGGGAGAGGACGCTGCGGTCGCGCATGGCAGCCTACGTGCTCCACTCGCGGTACGACCCCCGGCAGACGACCGCACCCGCGCGCCGCGCCTTCGCCAGCCGGTTCCTTGACCAGGTCGATCCCGACCGACGCCTTCCTGAGCAGGAGCGCCAGCGACGGGCGGAAGCCGCGAAGAAGGCCTACTTCACGAACCTCGCGTACCTGTCCGCCCGCAGGCGGCGAATGCGCGGCCGCGGGCGGACAGAATGAGCTACAGCCGGTTCCTGGGGCTCAGCGCCTTGTGGGCCGCCCGGGCCCGCTCGTCGGCGGCGCTGGCGCCGTAGCGGCTGAGCATCTGCCGGCTCTTCCAGCCCGCGAGGCGCATGAGGTCGCCCTCCTGGCCGCCCGCGGCGAGGTACTGGTGCGCGAAGGTGTGGCGGAACCGGTGGGGATAGACGCGCCCTTCGAGGCCGGCCTCCTTGGCCCGCCGGCGGATCATCAGCTCGACGCCGGTGATGGTCATCGGACCCCGCTTGCCGAGCCAGAACGCGTTGGCGTCATCCGCCTCCGGGCGGCCGGAGCGGGCGCGCAAGTACCGGTCGAGGTCCTTGGCCGCCTTGCGGTCGAACGGGCACGACCGCGGCCGGCGGCCCTTCCCGAGGACGACCGCGTACCCCTCCGCTAGGTTGACGTCCTCGAGTCGCAGCCCGACAAGCTCCGAGACCCGCATGCCCGCGTCGACCAGGAGCGAGAGGATGGCCCGGTCGCGGCGCGCGCCGAAGTCCGTGCCCTCGGTGACGCGGAACATGGCGCGCAATTCGTCCTCGGTCAGGACCGGCGGCGGGGTCTCGGGGACCTTCGGCGGATGAAGTCCAGCGGCGAAGCTGGCCGGGATCTCGCCCTCTCGGCGCACCAGCGGCCGAACTGCTGGACCGACCGGAAGCGGCTCGCAACGGTCGCTGGCCTCGACCCCGATTCCTGAAGCGCGACGAGGAAGCCGCGGACGTGGTCGCGGCTGATCGCCCCGATGGTGGACGGCCCGCCGGTCGCGGCGAGGTGCGCGGCGAACTGCTCGACGGCCTTGCGGTACGTCACGACAGTCGAGGGCGCCTTGTTGTCTGCCCGCAGCGCGAGCGTGAACGAATTGAGGGCGACGGGGATCGGCAGGGTAAGATCCGGCCGTCCGGGACGAGTTGGCACCGTGGGCTCTCCGCGAATCTGGCGAATGCGCCTGCAGTATTATGCGCTCAATCAGCGCTGTGCACAAGACGCGGCGAGGACTCGATACGAGTTACTCGCTCAATGTGAGCACAAACCGGCATCACAACTATCGGGCCCGTAGCTCAGCGGTAGAGCAGGGGACTTTTAATCCTCTGGTCCTGGGTTCGAATCCCAGCGGGCCCACCAATCCCCCCTGTTTCAGAGCGTCCCCGTGCGGCCGACTGCCGCCGGGGGTCCCTACTTGGCCGTGGGGACGTGGCAGCCGCCGCAGACGCCGCGGTTGTCAAGGCGCAGGAGCGCCGTGTGCCCAATGTCGTCCGTAGTCGACGGGGGTCCCGCCGTGGCGCCAGGAGCTGGCGTGGGCGTGGGATCAGCGTCAGGCGTTGTCTCTGCGCCCTCTCCCGGGTAGGTGACAAGCGCAGAGTTTGGCCCCATGGCGGCGGCCGTCCCGTGTGCCACATGGCAGCTCAGGCAGATGGGCACATGCGCCACAGCCTGCGTCACCTTGTACGGATCAGGCGCAGGGTCCGTGCCTCCCGGCGTCCCGTGGCAGATGATGCACGACCGCGTGTCGTCTGTGGCGATTCGGGTGGAGTGGCGATAGTTGTGGATGCTGTCCCCGGAGCTGGTGACGGCCGCCGTTGCGGTTGCGTCCATCCGGGTGTGGCAGGCGGCGCACCACCGGGTCAGCTGGGCTTGCACCTGGTAGTCCCCACCCGCGTAGACCTCGCCGAAGTACTTGTTATCGGTGCTGGTCACGCCGTAGACCTTGACGGTCTGGTCCGCAACTGTGACGGGCCACTGGCTGGGCGAGTCCTTCGGCAGGCTTCGCAGGATGCGGTAGTTGCCGTTGCCGTGCGGGTCATGGCAGGAGAGGCAGCCCAGGGCGAACTTCGCGGGTCCGGCGCCGCTTCCGGGAGCGCCTCCGCCCCACATGGTGCCCGTTGCGCCATCCTTGACGAGGTGCATGCTGGTTGCCTTGCGCGACGTTGCCTGGCCCGACCAGGAGGTGTCCATCAGGGCGTTGACGAAGCCGCCGCCCCGCAGGCCGCGCGACGTGCCGGCCACCTCGCCGTCCTCCACGTTGGTTGTGGCGCCCACGCCGGCCGAACTGTGGCAGGCAAAGCACAGCGCCTGGGTTGGCGTCTGGCGCCCGCCGGACGCCGTGGTGTGGGCGCGATGGCACGCCGCGCAGGCATCCGCAAGGAGCGGACTGGTCCCCCCGCCGCTGCTGGCGGTTGTGTGGGGGCCGTTGTCTGCTGACGCAACCCCCGCCCCAAGCAAGAGCAGGAGGATTGCGAGCAACGCGGCTCGGGCAGTGATGATGCGTCCGATGATGCGCCCCTTACATACGGGGCCCGACACGGTCATGCTCCGGAGGCGCCCTCCTGCGAGACACACCGGGATGCCGCTTGGCCCCAGATTTCGGCGGGACGCGAAAATCTGATCTGCAACCATTCTACGGACTGGGGCCAGTCTCTCCATCCCCCGAACGGTCTAGCGCTATGCCGTCTGGATGGATCGCTTGGATAGGCCCAGGAAGAAGCCGTCGATGGCGGTCTCGGGCGCAGCGTCTGGCTTGGCCGAGGCGCCGAGGGTCACAAAGAGCGGCGCAAAGTGCTCAACGGTGGGGTGCGCGTACGGCATGCCGGGTGCCTTCTCGCGAAACGCGAAGAGCGTGTCGAGGTCGCCGCGGGCGAGCGCCTCGG
Source organism: uncultured Chloroflexota bacterium (assembly GCA_903924005.1). Lineage (GTDB taxonomy): Bacteria > Chloroflexota > Limnocylindria > Limnocylindrales > CSP1-4 > CAIXZV01. Next base: position 3,817 of record CAIXZV010000563.1, read on the forward strand.
CCGCCCACCGGTCGAACTCAACCGACCACGCCGGGCCGCCGGGCTTGCCGCTCCAGTACTCACCGATATAGGGAAGACCGTGCGTCAGGAAGCCTGAGCCCACGATGAGCACGCCCTCGTCGCGCAGCGGAGCCAGACGACGGCCAATCTCAAAGAGGTGGGCGGGATCCAGGTCCGGCATCGAGATCTGGAGGACCGGGATATCGGCCTCCGGATACATCGCGATCAGCGGGACCCAGGCGCCGTGGTCCAGCCCGCGGGTGGGCCGGTCAAGGACGGGCTCGTTGCCGGCCATCAGGGCCTTGACGTCGGCAGCCAGCTCGGGTGCGCCCGGGGATTGGTACTGCAGCTCGTAGAACTGCTGCGGGAAGCCGTAGAAGTCGTACACCAGCGGGACGGTGGAGGTGGCGCCGATGGCCATGGGTGCGGTCTGCCAGTGGGCGCTCACCATCAGGATGGACTTTGGGCGGGGCAGGTTGGCGGACCAGCCCGCCAGCTCGCCCATCCACGTGGGGTCCTGAAGCAGCGGCGGCGCCCCGTGGCCCAGATAGAGGGCCGGGAGGCGATCGGTGGAGACGGGCTGAGAGGTCATCGGGATTCTCAACGCGGTGGGACAACTGGGCAACGGTAGACGGGAACGCCGGGAGCCGCAACGAAGCGGTCAGTGACCCCGGATCCGACCGATGAGCGAGCGCGGCTTGGCCGGCGCCCTGAGCCGAATGCGAAGCGCCTCAGCCAGCGCGATGTACTCCTCGGGCTGGTTATAGCGTTGGGCTGAGATCCGCACGATCGCTGTGGCGGGCTGGGCGCCAGTGGCCAGCGCCGCGGGTACCGGGAAGGGAAACACCGGCACCTCAATCCGCTCCTCCGCCAACAGCGACGCGGCAAGCCCACGCGTTGCCTCAGCCGTTGCGGGCATCCCCGGCAACGGGATGGCCGCCATTGACCCAAGCATTCCCGACGGCGCCGGCAGCTCCACTTCAAGTCGCTCGCAGATCCGCTGCCGTGCCTCGCGTGCCATTGCGGCGTTTGCGGCCATCAACCCGGGCCAGCCGTCGGGGTTGAGCCCGCCCACAAAGCGGATGGCTGCTGAGAGCGCAAGAAACGGCGTGGGATCGCTTGTGCCGGTCCAGTCAAACGCAAGGCGGAAGCGCGCTCGGTCGCGCCGGTCCGCGTTGGCGCCGTGCGAGACCACAAGCGGCTTTGTCTCCGCGCGGACATCGGCACGGACGTGGAGGATCGCTGCGCCCTTTGGCGCACACAGCCACTTGTGCGCGTTGCCCGTCCACCACGCGGCACCCAGCGCGCCAAGATCCACGGGCACCATCCCTGGTGCGTGGGCGCCGTCGACAAGCGTGTCGATGCCGTGCTTGTCGAGCTCCTTGACCAGCGCCTCCACCGGGAGGACAAGTGCCGTGGGCGATGTGATCTGGCTCACAAGCGCAAAGCGCGTCCGCGGCGTCACGGCAGCGAGATACGCCTCCACGACCCGCGCCGGATCGCTGATGGGGAAGGGGATGCGCACAATGACCACCGTTGCCCCGTCGCGGGCGGCCGCGGCCCGGAGCGCGTTGAGCGTGGCGTTGTACTCATGGTCACCCGCCAGGAGTTCATCGCCGGGCTTGAACCTGACTGACGCCAGCACCGTGGACACGCCGGTGGTTGCATTGGGGACGAACGCGATCCCCTCCGGATCGCCGCGCAGAAACCCGCCCACCTCAATCCGGACCGCGTCCAGGTGGCCCTCGAGCTCGCGGTCGAGGAACTGCACGGGCTCCGCTTCCATCCGGTCTCGCCAGGCCCGCTGCGCCTCCAGAACCGGCTCCGGACAGGCGCCAAAGGACCCGTGATTGAGGAACGAGATCTCGGGGTCCAGACGCCAGGGCGAGCGGTCAAACCGGTGACGGACGGTCATGGTGCGCTCTAGCGCTCCTCTTCCGGAGGACGCCGCTTTCGGCCAGGCTGACCGGGCATCCACCGCTGCGTTGGTCGCCCGCTCGTCGCACCCGTCGCCTTCGACCGCTCGGCGCGCTCCTCCGCAGGCGGCGAACCCGGCTCACGTAGGCCCGGCGCGGGCGGCGGCGTCACGTCGATCACAACAGGGGGGCGTCGCCCGCCAAAGAGCCGCGTCAGGCGCTCTGGCCCGGCCACAAACGGCAGGACGAACGCGACGATCAGCACCGGCAGCACAAACCGCGACACGCCCGGAAACCGCAGCCCGACAAACAGGCCCAGGGCGTAGAGGATCCAGGTTGTGAACAGGGCGCTCGTGGACCAGCCCGCCACAGACAGGCGTCGGACGGGGAGCAGGGCCGCAAGCATCACGATCAGGAGCATGGCAAGCAGTGCGGGTGACATGCGCGGATCATAGGCCCGGTGTGGCCCCATGGCCTCGTCGGCTAGGATGAGGTCCAAGCCGCCAGGGGGATGACCGTTTGCCAAATCGCGTTCGAGTCTGGCTCGAGCACTGGGGCCCGATCCTGCCGCTGCTGATTGCAGAGGCGTCGATCTGGCTTGGCTTTGGCGCGCTCTTGCCCATCCTGTCGATCTACTTCACAACGCACGGCGTTGACCTGCCGATGCTGGGGGTTGTGGTTGCGGCGTGGCCTGCGGCTCGGCTGTTCGCGGAGCCGGTCTTCGGGTGGCTGGCGGACCGGACGTCACGCAAGCCGCTGATGGTGATTGGCCTCGCGATCGCCGCGGTGGCAGCGGTGCTGCCCCTGTTTGCCACTGGCACGGTGGCGTTTATCGCCTTGCGCGCGCTTGCGGGTCTCTGCGCCGCGGCGTACGACCCGGCCGCTCGAGGCTACCTGGTGGACGCCAACCCGCCGGAGCGTCATGGCGAGATGTTTGGCCTGTATGGGTCGGCGCAGGTTGGCGGGTTCATGATTGGCCCCGCCGTGGGCGGTCTGGCGGCGGCG
>CAIXZV010000564.1 GCA_903924005.1 uncultured Chloroflexota bacterium
CCTGAGTCAAGGGCGACTCAGGAACCCGGCAGCACGAGGCTACGAAGCTGCGGGCGCCTCGCCAGGACGCCGTCGGTTGGCCGCCCCAAACATAAGCCCGCCCATCAGTGCGCCGCCCAGTGCCAGGGCAAACGTCGTCCCAGCGGACGTCGTCTGCTCGCGCCAGTAGAGCGCCGTGAAGCCGGCAACGTCCGTGACGCCCGCAGCGGCGAGCGCCGGCCCCTGGTCAGCGGCGAGGTACCGCTGGTAGACGCAGTCCGCACCGGCGACGCACTTCAGCGGGCCGCCCGTTGACGCGTCGCGGTAGCCGTTGTCCAGGTTGAAGAACATCGCCTTCACGCCCAGCAGCAGCACGGCGTACGTGATGGCGGTGATCAGCCCAGCCCACCCAGCATTCGCGATCAGCCGCTTCCACGGCCCGCCCGCCCGCTCTGACCGGGCGTTCGCGTAGTAGCCAATCAGCAGACCGGCCGGCAGCGCGAAGATCCAATAGACGGGCTCGATGGGGATCACCAAAAGGAACGAGACCCCGATGGTGACGGCCATCCCGAGGCCAACCCAGGCAGCCGTGATTGCGCCCCGGTCAACAAACCGCCTCACGGCGCGCCCTCCTCAGTTGCGCGCCGAAAGACGACGGGAAGACCGCGGCGGACCAAGCCGTCCAGGGCTAGAGGATCCCGCGGCCAGCAGCGCCCGAAAGCGCGGCACGACCGAGATAGCGGGCCTCATCGCCAAGCTCGTCGGCGATCCGGAGCAGGCGGTTGTACTTGGCAACGCGCTCGGAGCGCGACGGGGCGCCGGTCTTGATCTGGCCAGTGCCCATCGCGACCACAAGGTCGCTGATCGTGGTGTCCTCGGTCTCGCCCGAGCGGTGCGACACAACGGCAGACCAGCCTGCGCGGCGGGCCAGTTCAATCGCGTCGATGGTCTCGGTGAGCGTGCCGATCTGGTTGAGCTTGATCAGCACCGAGTTTGCGGCCTTGGCTGTGATGGCGCGGCGGATGCGCTCCACGTTGGTCACAAGCAGGTCGTCGCCAACCAGCTGGACCGTCGACCCAAGCCGCGAGTTCAGCAGCGTCCAGCCGTCCCAGTCGTCCTCGGCAAGGCCGTCCTCGATGGAGATGATGGGGTATCGCGCCACCCAATCCGCCCAGAGGTCAACAACCTCGCCGGACTCAAGCGTGCGGCCTTCGCGGGCGAGCACGTAGCGGGTGGGCTTGCCGTCAACGCCGGAGCCCGGCTCCACAAGTTCGGTGATGGCCGGGTCAAGCGCAATGCCAATCTCGTCGCCGGGCTTGTAGCCCGCCTTCTCGATGGCCCGCAGGACAACCTCAACCGCCGCCTGGTTGGACTTCAGCGACGGCGCAAAGCCGCCCTCGTCGCCCTGACCGGTGGCGTGGCCCTCGTCGCTGAGGATCTTGCGCAGCGCGGCGAAGATCTCGGCACCAGCCCGGAGCGCGTCCGGGAAGGAGTCGAGCCCCACCGGCATCACCATGAACTCCTGGAAGTCCGTGGAGTTCTGGGCGTGCTTGCCGCCGTTGAGGATGTTGAACATCGGGACCGGCAGGATCCGGGCGCCGACACCGCCAAGCCAGCGGTAGAGCGGCATCTGGTGGGACGAGGCCGCGGCATGAGCGCAGGCGAGCGAAACACCGAGGATGGCGTTTGCGCCCAACTCGCCCTTGTTGGCCGTGCCGTCAAGTTCAAGCAGGATGTCGTCGATGCCGGCCTGATCGGCCGCGTCAAAGCCAAGGATTGACGGGCCAATCCGCTCGGTCACGTTGGCAACCGCGGTGAGCACGCCCTTGCCGCCGTAGCGGCTCTTGTCGCCGTCGCGAAGCTCAACCGCTTCATGGGCGCCGGTGGAGGCGCCGGACGGCACGGCGGCACGGCCAAGCGCGCCGTCGTCGGTGACAACGTCAACCTCGATGGTTGGGTTGCCCCGCGAGTCGAGGATTTCCCGGGCGTCAACCCAGGCGATGGTGGTGTCGCTCATGCGGCGCTCTCCGGCTTGCGGTCCAACAGGACGGTGACGCCCGGCAGTTCGCGCCCCTCGAGGAATTCGAGCGAGGCGCCGCCGCCGGTGCTGATGTGGGTCATCTTGTCTGCCAGCCCCTGCTGGGTGATTGCGGCCACGGAGTCTCCCCCGCCAATGATCACCGCCGCGCCTTCACTGGCACGGATGGCCAGGAAGCGGGCGAGCGCCTTGGTGCCGTGCGCAAACGAGGGGATCTCGAACACGCCCAGCGGGCCGTTCCAGAGCACGGTCCGCACGTCGGCCAGGGCGGCCTCGATGTTGGTCAGGCTCTGCTTGCCCAGGTCCACGATGTGCCAGGAGGCCGGGACCTTCTCGGCGCTGATTGTCTTGTACTCGGTGCCGCGGGTGACCTCCTTGGCCACCACCACGTCCACCGGCAGGATGATCTTGACGCCGATCTCCTCGGCCCGGGCGAGGATCGCGCGGGCGTCCTCCACGCGGTCCGGCTCGGCCAGGCTCTTGCCGACTGGCTTGCCCTGGGCAAGCAGGAAGGTGTTGGCCATGCCGCCGCCGATGACCATCAGGTCAACCTTGTCGAGCAGGTGCTTCAAGACCTTGATCTTGTCGCTGACTTTGGCGCCGCCGATGATCGCCGCGAAAGGGCGCTCCGCGTTGTCAAGCAGCTTGCCAAGGTTTGCAAGCTCCTTCTCCATGAGGAACCCGGCGTACGCCGGTCGGAGCTTTGCGATCCCCACCGTGCTGGCGTGCGCGCGGTGGGCCGTGCCAAACGCGTCGTTCACAAAGACGTCGCAGTACGCGGCGAGCTGGCCGGCAAACTTGGGGTCGTTCTTCTCCTCTTCCGCGTGGAAGCGGAGGTTCTCAAGCAGCAGCACCTCGCCGTTGCGCAGGCGCTTGACTGCGTCCTCCGTGCCCACGCCCAGCGCATCGCCGGTCACCGGGACCGTGCGGCCCAGGAGTTGGCCCAGCCGCTCTGCCACCGGGCGGAGCCGAAGGCTGTCGCTGACCTTGCCGTCCGGCCTGCCGAGGTGGCTGGCGAGGATGACGCGTGCGCCCTGCGCCTGCAGGTACTTGATGGTCGGGATGGCGGCCCGGATGCGCGAGTCGTCGGTAACCCTGCCGTCCTCAAGGGGGACGTTGAAGTCCACCCGTACGAAGACGCGCTTCCCCGCGGCGTCGAGGTCGCGGACGGTGAGCTTGTCCATGACCGGTGTGTTCCTTTCGGGTGCGGCTGCCGGTCTCAAGCCGGTAGCCGTCGAGTGCGGCGAGGCCCCCGGGTGGCCGGATGACCGGCGGCCGGGGACCGAGTGCGTCAGCGCGTGCGCTGTCTGGGCGTGATGCTTAGAGCTTGCCCGCCACGAACTTCACGAGGTCTGCAACGCGGCAGCTGTAGCCCCACTCGTTGTCATACCACGCGATGACCTTGATCAGGTTGCCGCCCAGGACCATGTTGGACGGGAGGTC
>CAIXZV010000565.1 GCA_903924005.1 uncultured Chloroflexota bacterium
AGCCGCCGATGCCGATGTTGACGACGTTCCGGATGCGCTTGCCGGTGGAGCCGGTCCAGTCTCCGCCCCGAACGCGCTCGGCGAACGCCGCCATCCGGTCGAGGACCTCCTGGACCTCGCCCACGAGCTCGATCCCGTCCACGACCAGCCGCTCCCCGGCCGGAAGGCGCAGGGCCGTGTGCAGGACGGAGCGGTTCTCGGTGACGTTGATGCGGTCGCCGCGGAACATCGCGGTCCGGCGCGCTTCCACGCCCGCGGCCTTGGCCAGCGCGAGGAGCAGCGGCATCGTCTCGCCGGTGATCCGGTGCTTGGAGTAGTCCAGGAATAGCCCCGCGCCTTCGGCCGTGAACGTCTGCGCGCGCGAAGGGTCCGCCGCGAACAGATCGCGCAGGTGGCGGCTGCCGATGGCGGCGTGGTGGGCCGTGAGGGCCGCCCACTCGGGGGTCTGGTCGATGGGGGTCAAGGTTCGACTGGTCATGGTCCACCGAGCGTATACCCGTCGCCCGATGCTGCATTTCGTCTGATCGGCCAGAATGCGCGTCACTCGGGCTGAGGGGGCCCGTCCTCGTCATCGGCCGTGCGTCCCGCCACGGCATTTCCGTGGAGCCAATCGTGCGCCCGTCTCGCATTAGGGTCCCGTTCGCGTCTGCCGCCCGTCGCGCGCTCCTGCTGCTGGTCGCCGGCCTGCTGGGCGTCGGCTTGGCCGTTACCGCGCCGCCGCAAACCGTGAATGCAGTGCCGAGCGGCTGCGGCATCACGTTCAACTGCATCACGATCACCGTGGCCCCGTTTGGCAACGGGAGCGGCACCGCGGTTGGGAAGGTCCTGGGCAACGGGATCAACTGCCACTATGCCAACGGCGTTCTCACAGGAACGTGCGCCTACCAGTACAAGTGGGCGGGAACAGCCTCGCTGTACGTCGATCTCACCTTCACCCCAGACGCGCACAGCAGGTTGTGCGCACAGAGCATCACGATCACCTGTTACAGCGCGGGCGTGAGCCAGACAGAGACCTTCGGCTTTAGCCCCACTAACCACGACGTGATGGACACCTTCTACGGATTCAACCTTCTGCCGGAGGCCGTGACGGTTACGCGGACGGGTGTGGGCAGCGGCACGGTGGCGAGCAGCATCCAGCCCGGGATCGCGTGCGGGCCTACGTGTTCTGCCCAGTTCGATTACGGCACAACGGTCAAGCTGACCGCAAAGCCGGACGCCGGCGCCGTCTTCACCGCGTGGACTGGTGCCTGTGCGGGCCAGAAGGCGACCTGCACGCTCAAGGTGACCAAAGACCTCTCGACCAACGCCGTATTCAGTCTGCCCGGCGCGACGGCGGCCCCTACGCCCCGCCCAACGGTGCTGCCGACGTCCGGGCCAACCGCCGCTCCCGCGTCGGCCGCCCCGTCAGACAGTTTGCTGCCAGCAAGCCCGGGGGTCTCCGGCGCCAGTCCGTCGCCAATTGACAGCGGTCTCACCGCTGTGGCTGGGGCGACGCCCCCCGAAAGCGCCTCGACGCCGCCAGTGCAGGCACCCCTCCCCCCATCGGCCGAAACCGGTGTGCCGGTTGTGCTTGTCGTGGTGCTCGTGCTGATGGCTCTGCTCATCGGCGGGCTGGCTGC
>CAIXZV010000566.1 GCA_903924005.1 uncultured Chloroflexota bacterium
CCCCGCGCCCTGGGTCGCCGTGAGGCCCGCGAGCGTGTACGAGTCAATTGAGGGCAGGCCGTTCGCGATGAACTCGGCCTTGGTTGCCCCGCTCCCGTCCGCACGCTGGAGCTGGAACGCTGGCGCGAGGAAGTCCCCTAGGCCCGTAGTGTCCTTTGCCTTGAGCAGCTCGAAGTATCGGGTCACGAGCGTGGTCGCCGTCGCGTTGGGATCAGCGAGTGACGGGGCGGGCGAGGAGGCGGTGCCGGAGCAGCCGACCAGCACGACAAGCAGCAGCGCGAGCAGCATGGCGCGGGGGCGGTGGGATGCGCGCCGGACGGCCGTCTGGATGTTCACGGGGCTCCTTGAGGCAATGGGCCAAAGGGGAGAGGCGAGGTGCGTCCGGTCGCTAGCCGGGTGGGTGACGCAGCGTCCCTTCAGCCCGCTCGGTCCCGCTTGAACCTAGCGGAGGGCCGCCGCCACGTCTGCCGGTGCACCGGACGACCTCCGTAGGAATTGGCCCGCAAGTCCGCACGGTCCCGCATCGCCCTGGGCGTCGCGGCAGCGCTTGGAGCGGCGCGCCTACCCTCGTGGCGCCCCGAACCGCGCCGGATCGAGTTCCGCGGGGATAGACGGTGAGCGGCCCAGCAGCAGATCTGCCGCAAGCCGGGCTGAGCCCGGACCCGTGGACACGCCCCAGGGGCCGTGGCCCGCGCATACCGCAAGCCCGCGCAGTCCAGGCACCCAGCCAATCAGCGGCCGATCATCGGCGCTCTGCGGCCGCGGGCAAGCGCGCAGGCTCCGGATGGGTGCATCAGCAATCGCTGGCAGAAAGCGCGCGGCATTGACAAGCACGCGCTCGGTCCAGTCGGCCGGGACCGGCTCGTCGGCCAGGTGCGTTGAGCCCACAGACGCTGCTCCGTCGCAGAGCACGTAGTGGAAGTTGAGGCCGCCTGGCCCATACGGCTCCACGGACTCCAAGACCAGGCCGCCGCGGGCGACGTGTCCCGTCTCCACAACCACGCCCCACACCGGCGCAATGGGTGTCCAGCGACCGGTTGGGTCAAGCAGCGAGGATGTCGCGGGGCCTGCCGCCGCCAGCACCGCGTCAGCTCGAAAGACCCGCCCGTCCACGCGGACGCCAACAACGCGATCGCCCTCCACCTCAAGCTTGGCCGCGCGGCCCGCCCGGATGACGACGCCCCGCTCCTCGGCCAGCGTGGCGTAGGCATAGGTGCCTGACCCCGGGGCGATGGGGTAGGCGAGATTGAACAGACAGCCCCAGACGTCGGGCGCCAGCGCGGGCTCGATGTCCTGGAGGGCGGCCCCGCCCACCACCTCGGTAGTCAGGTAGGGGTAGGCGGCGGTCATCGCGTCGGCTTCGGCGCGGACTGTGGCCTCGTCGTGCGCCAGCAGGAGCAGCCCGGCTGGCCGGCTGTCGATGCGGAAGCCCGGCATCTCCTGGGCCAGCCGGTGGTACAGCGCAAGCGTGGGGTGGTACAGCTGCGTCAGGACCGGGTCAAACGGGTGCTGCACGGAGCCCGAGTTGGCGCCTGACGCACCCGACGCCAGCCCCTCGCGCTCCACGAGCATGACGCGCGCGCCCGCCTCGGCCAGGAA
>CAIXZV010000567.1 GCA_903924005.1 uncultured Chloroflexota bacterium
CCTGCGCAACCCCGTTGCCGGCACCGTGACGTCGGTCACGGCCGGGGCTGACCTCTTCAAGGCCAACTGCGCCGCCTGCCACGGCGTGGACGGGCGGGGAGGAGGGCCGCTTGCCGGTACGACGCCGGTGCGGCCGGCGGACCTCCGGTCGGGCCACCTTGGCAGCCACACCGATGGCGACCTCTTCTATTGGGTGAGCACTGGTCTACCGGGCGGGATGCCCGCTTGGGCGGCCAAGCTCTCGGAGACCGATCGCTGGAACCTGGTGAACTACCTGCGCTCGATCAACGGCCAGGGGCCCCCGCCCCGGCCCGCCACCGCCAGCCCAAACGCCGCGCCAAGCGCGTCGATTGTCCTGGTGGTGCCCTTGGCGACAGGCGGCGCAGCTGCGTGGCTACTCGCGGGCCTCCGTCCGCGCAGGAGACGCTCCCCGCGAGGGTCGAATCGCTAGTTCAGCAGTTGGTGGCGTTCCTCAAAGACCGTTGTGCCGCCAAAGCGCCCCCGCAGCCTGTCGTCAAGATCGTCAGCGAGGTTGCCCAACTGTACGCACGCGAAGGCGATCTGCTCAGGGGAGATGCCGATGGCCGTGATCTCCATGGCAACCACGATCTCGCGCTGGGTCCAGAAGGCGCGTCCGAAGAGGACCTGGCGGTTCACATCGTTGAGCGCCTCAAGGAGCGCCGGCGTCGCGTCCACGTTGCGGACAATGGGTGAGAACACCTGGACAAGCGGGGGGCGTCCGCCCATAGCGCGCACAAACATGAGCGCCGAGCCGATACGGATGGGGATGTCGCCGTCGCCATCGGGCGCAAGGTTGGCGCCGAGGGCAAACGCGCTGAGCGCGGCAGCCAGCCTTCGGGTGACCTCGTCGTCCGCGTGGAGCGGCTCATCGGCCGCGGCGGGGGCGACGCCCGAGGGTTCCCCCGCAGGGCCCGCAAGCTGACCCGCGGCACCAAGACGCGGTTCGGGCCGATCTGCCTCAATGCCCAGATCCGGGGACGGCACCGGCGCCGTGTGCCCCGGGAACGCGCCGCTGCGGTAGCGAAGCGCGTCCGGGCTGGCTGCTTCGAACACCTCACGCAGGGTGCGTACCGCGAGCTCCGCAACGTCGGTCACCGGAACTGGTGCGGTCCAGCGGCGGCTGAAGTTGCGCCCGATGACGGCGCCGTCCTCCGGCTGGGTCCAGCCGAGGGCCGCAAGACCCTGCTCCTGCTCTGTAGTCAGCGCCAGTGACGGTGCGAGGTAGGTGTTGCTGGCGGCCTCAGCCAGCAGCCCTGTCGTCCCGACGCGGGCGAACTGGACGTACAGCCCCGCGGCGGTGGCGTCGCCGTCAACTGAGAGCACCAGAAACGTCTCGGGCTCAAGCCGCTCCAGCGCCACAGCGAGACGGGTTGTGAGCGCCGACCAGGTGCCGTCAGCCAGGTTCTCAGCCATGGACCCATCATGCCACCAGCCTTGCGGCGCGACATGGACCCTGCGCCCGCGCTACGCTGCCGCCCCATGACCACCGACCCTGATCGCGACGCCCTTGAGGCATCTCTTGCCGGCCGCAGCGACTACGAGCTGTTCGCCTGTGACCCGGCCCTAGCCGACACCGCCGCGTTCTGTGCCGCCTACGGGTTTGCGCCAGATGATTCGGCCAACACCATCGTTGTGGTGGGCAAGGGCATGCCGCCCGCCTTCGCCGCGTGTGTCGTTTTGGCCACGCATCGGCTGGACGTCAATCGGGCGGTCAAGGCAAAGTTTGGCCGCAAGGCGTCCTTTGCCGCTCCCGAGGAGACCCGTGAGCTCACCGGCCACGACCTTGGCGGCGTCACCGTCTTTGGCCTGCCAGCCGGATTGCCCATCTGGGTGGATGCCACGGTCATGACGCGCGAGCGCATCGTGCTTGGCGGCGGGAGCCGAAGCTGGAAGGTGATTGCGCCGCCGTCCATCCTCCTGACGATCCCGGGCGTGGAGGTTGTGGAGGGACTGGCGAACCCGGCGCCGCCGAGGCCTGAGGCGGCCCCGGAGTGACCCCGGGCTGACGGCTTCGGCCAGAGCGCCTACCATGCGCCCATGTCGAACATGCAGCGGCTGTCC
>CAIXZV010000568.1 GCA_903924005.1 uncultured Chloroflexota bacterium
CCTTCGCTGCGCTGTAGCGCTCGCCGACGATCTGCCGCAGCAGGCGCTGGGCGGCGTACTCGCCGGCGTGTGCGCGGTCGAATACAGCAACCAGGTCCGGACGGTCGATGGCGAACTGCTGCACCCGCTCGTCATGAAACGACACGACAACTTCCCGCACCTCGGTCACTCCGCTCCGTTGCTCCCCAGATTGGCGCAATAGTGCCACCAGCGGTTTGAGCGCTCCTACCGCAACCGGCCGCCGGGCTTGAAGTCCCCACGCAGCCAGCGAATGAAGAACATCGCGTGGCGGTGATACGTGTCCACCGTGACCGCCTCAAGGCCAGCCAAGTCCAGAGCTCGGGCGTAGGCCGCCGCTTGAATCTCGAGTTCGGCGGCGCCGACGATGCCCTCCGGCACGGGTCGTCCTGTCTCGCTCGATCCCCGCGGGCGATAGGCGCCCTGCCGCCAGTCAAGGAATCGCCGTGCGTAGTCCCAGTAGCTGTGGATGGCGTTGGGCCGCATGCCGGCATCACGGCAGGCTCCGTCGTAATAGCCGAGCTCAGCGGCCAGATCGGCGTCCTCCCAGGACCCCCAGGTTGCTCCGTACCCTGCGCGTTCCTCGGAGACCGTGCGGCGATCCGCAAACGGGTTCTCCACACGTACCGTGCCGTAGGCCGCGCCGTCTGCCAGATCCTCGGTCAACAGTCGCTTACAGCCTGCCGCCTGGGCAGCCGCAACGATCAGGGCGTCCCAATACGAGAGCCGCCATACGCGGCTCCCAGCGATAGCCGCAGCGACGATGTCGGCGTCAATGGGGACTACTGCTAGCTCCCGCATCCGCGCCACCAGCGCTCCGGCGGTGTCCGGTGTGAGCACTGGGGACAGCTTCCGAGTGACGGTGTAGTAGAACTCCCCCAGCACCTGGGCCGACAAGACCAGCGAGCGACCGCCAGCCGGCGTGAGCACAGCCCTCGCCCTGGCTTGCTTGACCGGGTCCGCGCCGTCTACCGCGTAGACCCAGACGTTGGTGTCAACGAAGGACGCGTCGGTCATACAGCTCGTCTCGCGTCCAAGAGCGCCCGCCTTCTCCGCTGCTGGATGCAGTCGTCTCCGCCAGGTCCAAGAAGGCCGCCAGGGCCTCCGACGCAGGGTCAGGGCCCGCAAAGCGCTCGAGGTAGTCCCCGACCAGCGCGTTCACAGATGTCCCACGCTCAAGGGCGCGCAGCCGCGCCCTCCTGAGAACATCGTCCGCAAGGGTAACCGTCAAGTTCGCCATAATGTCGCCAGTGTAGCACGGGTGTTCTCGGAAGACTACTCCGCAGCACCAGTCCAGCACAGCACGCGCATCGCGCGAAGGGTGTTCCAGCGACCGGGGGTCACCTCCCCTGCCTCCATGGTGAGGTGCGCCTCGCCAGGCAGGACGTTCTGAAGCGGCCACCGCCCGTCGGCATCCCGCTGCCCGACGACAACCGCAAGCGCCTCGGTCACGCGCTCGTCCGGCGTGACGCCAGCGTCGCGCAGGTAGTCCAGCGCCCGCAGCACGTCGTAGTGGTACCAGTGCGGGAAGGACGACCGCAGCCAGGCCGGATTGATGACCTCGCCCGTGGACTTGCGCCGGAAGAGCCGGCGCTCCAGCAGGTACGCCTCACCACGGGCACGCCCAGCCGCGACGGCCGCAGACCCGTCGATGGCCCTCTCGTGCTCACGCAGACCTTCGAGCACGTTGAGCGTGGTCTCCATCGACGACACGGTTGAGCCGCGCTCCACATCGCAGTTCCAGCCGCCATCGGCCAGTTGCTCGCCAAGCAGCCGCTCAACGAGGGGCGCCACATCCACGCCAAAGTACGCCCCGGTGGCCACCACGTTGCCGTTGATACACGGCTCAACTTCACCCGCGAAGAACGGGTTGGCGCTCCACGCCTCCTGCCACGGGTGGCCGAGGCCCCAGGTGACACCTCCCCGCACGCGGTCGATAGCGCGCTGCACCTGCTCGCTCGCCGGGTCCAGACCCAGCCGACGAAGCAGCTCCAGGGTATGCAACGTGTCCGTCCAGTCTTGGGACCAGGCGGACCCGCCCCAGGAGCAATCGGGCGCCTGCAGCGTCAGCAACCGTGCGCCCCAGCCCTCGGTGGCCACGTGTGCGCGCTCCCCAGCAACCACATGCGCTGGCGCGCCAGTCAGGTCGCGCATGACCTGCCAGCGGATGGACGGATCGGCGTCAAGCAGCCAGCCGGTGACGATCATCTCTCGATCTCCCACGTCAACCCCAGCCTGCTGAGTCATGCCTGACTCACAGGGACGTCCGCCCTGCGCGGTTCACGCCTCAAACGCGACCAACCAGGTTCGACCTGAGCGTGCAACCTGCTGATATGAGTCAGAGGTGAATTGGCGGCCGACTCGCGGCACGCGCGCAGCCTACCAATGCGACCATCAGGACGTGCGCCGCCTCCTTGTCGTTGACTTTGCCAACATCGCCCACCGCGCCTACTTCGCCGGCAAGGGCAGGAACCAGACGGCGCCCGATGGCCGGCCCGTCTTCCTCGTGGCCACGTTTCTCCGCATGGTGCTGGCGCGGATCCGCGAAGAGCAGGTGACCCACGTCGCGCTCGCCTTCGAAAGCACCACGGGATCGCGCCGCCGCGACATCGATCCCGCCTACAAGCCGCGCAAGACCGAGGAGCCCGACGACCTGGCGCCGCAGATGCGTGATGCCAACATCGCCGCCGGGCGCTTGGGCTGGGCCCGCTATCGCGCGGAGGGCTGGGAAGCCGATGACGCGATGGCCGTCATCGCCGATGCCGCCGTGGCCGCCGGATTTGACCAGGTGCTCCTCTTCACCGCGGACCAGGACCTGCTGGGCGCGGCCAGCGATCGGGTGACGGTTCTTCGGCCGATGTCCGGCGGCATCGTTGACCGTTATGGCCCGGCCGACGTGGAGACGCGCAGCCCGTTTCGCGTGCCGCCAGTGCTGGTGGCCGACGTCAAGGCGCTCATCGGCGACAGCTCCGATGGCTACACAGGCGTCCAGGGCATCGGCCCGGCGTCCGGGCCAGCGCTGATTGCCAAGTTCGGCTCGCTGGCTGCGCTGTACGAGAACATCGACTGGGTTGGGCCGCAGACGGTCCGCAAGAAGCTGATTGCCGGGCGCGAGGACGCGTTCCGCTGCCATGACCTGGCAACCCTGCGGCGGGACGCTCCCCTCTCCCCCGCCTTCGATCCCGCTGCCGGGCGAGTTGGCCAGCACGATCCCGAACGGCTGGCCGCCTGGCTCACGGCGATGGGCCTCAGCGAGATCCTGCGCTCGGTCAGCTGAGGATTCGTCAGCCCCCGCTTCCGAGGGTCTTGGTGAGCCCGTCAATCAACTGCTGCTTCTCGGCATCTGTGAGGCGCGCCTCCGCGTGCATCAGCACGTAGTCCCAACTGGGCATCTCGCCGTTCTGGATCAGCCGTGCGAAGTGCTCCGCCTCCTGTCGCCCGCTGCCCCATGTGGAGAAGTCGAGCTTGTGCCGCCCCTCCGACACATGCCGCGCCAGCAGCCAGGACACCGGCGCCACGTTGGAGTACCACGGGTACGCGGTCTCGTTGCTGTGACAGTCGAAGCAGGCGCGCACCGCAAGCGCTCGCGTCACCGGCGAGTCCCAGGCGGGCTCGCCAGTGACCGGCGGGTTGGTGTGGTCGCGTCCGTATGGCACCAGCTGGATCAGCAGAAAGCCCGTCAGCGCCAGCCCGATACCGCGCACCGCCCACTTGAGCATCGACAACCTCATCCTGGCGTGCTCGGTTGCTCCGGCTACCAGCAGGATCGTCCGATGTAGGTGCCTGCCCGCGCCAGTGGCGAACGGCCCACCGCGTGCGTCGCGGCCGGCCGCGATTGGCCAACCCTACGTGAGGATCTCCCGCGCACGCTCCCCCGCTGGCGCCCACCGGACGAGGGGATCCGGGAGGTGCTCCACCGCCCCGCCCGCACTCATCACCTGCACGATCAGCGGCCAATTGACAAGCAGCGTGGTGGGCCAATCGGCTGCGGCAACCGCTTCGGCCGGACCGATGACATGGGCGTCGGTCATGGCAATGAAGGTGCCGCGTCTGCGGTGGATCAAGAACGGGGTGGACCCTGGCGGCGAGTGCAGATCACCCACAACGGAGTAGGGACCAACCCGCACATCAACAAGGTCACTGCGATCCCGGACACGCCGGCCGACAGCGCCGCGCGGGCCACCAGCCACAACGACACACAAGTCGGCGATGGGCACCTCAAGCGAGGGCACGACGAACTGGTGGCCATCATCGAGGCTTGTGAGGACGGCGTCGCGGATCGCAACATCGGCACCCTCATTCAGATGGTCGGCCAAACGCTCGGCGCCAAGCGCCAGGACGCCGCGGACGATGCAATCTGTTGCGAAGGCGGTCAGCGATATCTCCATAGAGTCCTCCAAGGTCTACAGGGAGTTGCAGAAAGCCCCCAACGCTGCCGAGGGCCGGGTCTCCTGCGACCAGTTGCCCTGCGACATGGCCGATACGCTTGCCGTGGCTACAATCTTGCATCGAAGACCGCTTGGTTGCCAACAGGAGTCCCCACGCTTGAGCCGCGTCCACGTCCCCAAGAACCAGCTCATGCTCATCGCGGGCCTCGTCTGGTGCGCGGCCGGCAGCATGGTCACCATGATCGGCCTGCCGCTTGAGTTTGGCCTTGCGCCCCACGAGCTTGTGCTGATCCCGCTGGCGGTGGTCATCTTCCTCGCGTTCTACTTCATGGTCTTCTCCAAGCTTGTCCGGAAGCACACCGGCCGCATCCGGGCCAACCCCGCGGACAGGCTCCCCTTCTGGAACTTCTTCAACCTCCCGTCGTGGATTGTCATGTTCGTGATGATGGGCGGCGGCATGGCGCTGCGCTTCTCGCACGTGATGCCAGACGACATGATCGCGTTCTTCTACAGCGGGCTTGGGATCGCGCTCTTCCTGTGCGGTGTCCGCTTCCTGAACGTCTTCGCCAACAAGACCGTGCTGGAGCCCATCCCGGCCGCCAACTGAAACGAGGCTGAAGTGGCCGAGGTCCTGCTGTTCCACCATGCGCTGGGGCTGACGCCGGGCATCACGGGCTTTGCGGACACGCTTCGCGCCGCCGGCCACACGGTCCACACGCCGGACCTGTTTGGCGGGCGGACCTTCGAGACGATCGACGCCGGCATGGCTCATGTCCAGGAGGTTGGCTTCGAGGCGATCCGCCAGAGCGGCGTCCGCTCAGCCGCCAGCCTGCCGGCAGATCTCGTCTACATCGGCTTCTCGCTTGGCGTCTTGTCCGCCCAGACGCTCGCCCAAACGAGGTCGGGCGCCCGCGGTGCGGTGCTCTGCTACTCATGTCTTCCGGTGAGCGGCGAGTGGGCCATCGGCCCGTGGCCTGACGCGGTGCCAGTCCAGATCCACGGGATGGATGCAGATCCGTACTTTGTGGGCGAGGGCGACGTGGATGCAGCGCGCGACATCGTGGCCACAGCGGCCGATGCCGCGCTGTTCCTGTACCGGGGCGACCAGCACTACTTTGCAGACAGCTCGCTGCCGTCCTATGACCCGGTGGCGACGGCACTGCTGACCGAGCGCGTGCTGGAGTTCCTCGCCCGCGCCTAACACGGGCCGTCCGGCCGAGTTGGATACGGGCCGTCCGGCCGGACCACGTCTGTCGCACCCGTGCGAACATCGGCAGCACCCAGCACCGCACACCCCGGGGTTGACCGCATGACCACACAGGCCTCGGCCGCCAACGCCGCAATCCAGGCGATGGATGCGCACGCCGCCCACAACTACCACCCGTTGCCGGTGGTGCTCGCCCGAGGGGAAGGCGTCTGGGTCTGGGATACCGACGGGCGCAGGTACCTCGACATGCTTGCCGGGTACAGCGCGCTCAACTTTGGACATCGACACCCGAGGCTTATTGTCGCAGCCGAGGCACAGCTTGGCCGCCTCACGCTCACCAGCCGGGCGTTCCACAACGATCTCCTCGGCGTTTTCGCGACAGAGTTGGCGGACCTCTGTGGCATGGACGCCATCCTCCCGATGAACACCGGCGCAGAGGCTGTGGAGACCGCGCTCAAAATGGCCCGCAAGTGGGGCTACCAGCGCAAGGGCGTCCCCGCAGATCAGGCCGAGATCATCGTGATGGGCGGCAACTTCCACGGCCGCACCACCACCATCGTGGGCTTCTCTGACGATCCGGCCGCCCGCAACGGCTTTGGCCCCTTTACCCCGGGCTTTGTGCGTGTGGAGTATGGGGACGCTGCGGCGTTTGAGGCAGCCATCACGGAGCGCACGGTGGGCGTCCTGCTGGAGCCCATCCAGGGCGAAGCCGGTGTGCTGATCCCGCCCGCCGGATACCTCCGCGCAGTGCGGAGCCTGTGCACCCGGCATAACGTGCTGATGCTGGCGGACGAGATCCAGTCAGGTCTCGGCCGCACAGGTCGCACGTTTGCCTGCGACCACGAAGATGTGGTTCCGGACGCGTACATTCTTGGCAAGGCGCTTGGCGGCGGGATCATGCCCGTGTCGGCCGTGGTGGCGCGGCGAGACGTGATGGATGTGTTCCAGCCGGGCGAGCACGGCAGCACGTTTGGCGGCAACCCGCTGGCCTGCGCCGTGGGCATCGAGGTTGTGCGCATGTTGGCCACCGGCGAGTACCAGGAGCGGGCGCGCACTCTCGGCGCCGTGCTTGCGGACCGGTTGGCGGCCCTCCCGTCAGACAAGGTTGCCGCCGTGCGCGTCCGCGGCCTCTGGGCCGGCATCGACATCGTTGGCCGCAGCGGGCGCGATATCTGCGAGGGCTTGATGCGTCGCGGTGTCTTGGCGAAGGACACACACGGCTCCACGATCCGTCTGGCGCCGCCGCTCGTCATCGAGCAGGCCGATCTCTTGTGGGCCATCGACCAGCTGGCGGCTGAACTCGACGGCTGACGGAGACGCAGTGGTGGTGCTTCGGCGCCGCCATTTGGGACGATCGGCGGGGGTCCCGTGACGATGGTCGCGGTTGCGGTTGGCCGCCGGTCAAGGACACTTGGCCGCGGAGGGAGCGCCCCACCCTCAGGCCATCAGGCAGCCCCGCCTACGGCTTGGTGAGGAGAAGGACGCCAGCCGGGAACCAGTTCATCTGAAACCCGCAGCACCGGCGATGCCTCCTAGCACTGAGTCCCGGGACACGCCCGGACAACCGCACCTGAGGCACCAATGTCCCGACAGCGTCCCCTGGCGACTGCACTCGCGACCACCGCGCTGGTGGCCGCACTGGCCGTCGTCACAACTGGCGGCCACTCCCCGTTCCGTCTTGCGGCATCCGCCGCTGAGTCCGTCGCGGCGGCGGCAGATGCGACAGCCACGGCCGGGCCAACCGATGACGCGACCGCGCTCGTCGATCCCGCCCAGACCGAGAGCGCAGCACCAACCGACGGTGCGGCCAGCCCAACGGCGGACCCAACCGCAACCCAGGGTGGCGCTGACCCGACGACGTCGGGCGGTGGCCCGAAGCGCACCCCTGCTCCCACCCCCGCTCCGCGTCCGGGTGCAACCCCTGCGCCCACCCATAACCCGACGCCAGACCCGACGCCAGACCCGACGGTGGAGCCCACGCCAAACCCAACGCCCGCTCCGACCCCACGGCCAACGCCAGCGCCGGCGGCCGCGTCACTGAGCATCACCGTCTCTGGCGGGCAGCCGCACCTGTCGTGGACTGCCTGCACGGCCGGCAACTTTGCGGCATACGCGGTTGTCCGCTCAACCGACAGCGAGATCCACTTCCCTGCGGAGACCAACGACACGCTTGTCGCCCTGGTGAAGAGCGCCGCATCCACAAGCCTGATCGACGCCGGCGCACCTGCAGGCGTCCGCGCCTACTACCGCGTCTGGTGCACGTACCTCGCAGACACCGAGTACAAGACGATCTGGACGACCCCCGTGGTGTCGGTGACCCCGTGACCGACATCCGCCAGGAGGCCACTCGAATGAACGACTACCGCGACGCCGAAGCTAAGGCCGCCAACGCACGGCCCGCGCGTGCAGTTTCCCTTCCCCCCACGCACAGCCTTCCCGTGCCGGTTTCACACGCGATGCCGCCCCGCCACCGACCTGATGCGATGCCCACCAGGGTGATTGCCCTTGCCACCGGTGTTGCGGCAAGCCTTGGCCTGGTGGTCCTCCTCGTGCCGCCGCCAGCCACCGGAACACCCAGCGGCTCCGTGGCCGGCGCCAATGGGGTTCCGCCGGGCGCCAGCACCGAGGCTGATGCCCAGGTCTCAGCGTCCGATGTCCTCGAGGGCGACGCCCCGAGCCCGATCGCCGCCTCCGCGCAGGCCTCCAACGCCGCGGCCGCCGCCGCCAAGCCGGCGAAGACCGGCACAAAGGCAAAGCCAAGCGCAACCAGCAAGCCAGCGAAGAGCGGTGGCGGGAGCACCCCGACGGCCAAGCCGCCCGCCCCTGGCGTCACGGCTGCGCCCGGCCCAACGGCTGCGCCCGGCCCAACGGCTGCGCCAAAGCCCACCCCAGCTCCCACGCCCAAGCCCACACCAAAGCCAACGCCTGCGCCCACCCCGGTTCCGTCCGCGGCAAGCGGGAAGCCGTGACGCAGGGCTACGCGCGGCGCCGCTCCATGGGCGGCTGGATCTCAGCCGTCGTGGGCGGTGCGGACGACGCGACCGCCGCGCGCATCCTGGACCGCATCGACGCGTGGGCGGCATTCATCACGCGCCACGACCCCACGTCGGAGCTGTCACGGCTCAACGCTGACGCCTCCCCCGCCGTCCGCGTGGGCCCGACGGTGGCCCGCGCCCTGCACGCCGCAGCCTCGATCCGCACAATGACTCGGGGCTTGGTGGATGCAGGCGTGTTGGACGCGCGTCTCGCCGCCGAACGGGGCGAGGCGCCGGTTCCTGCGGGCCGCTGGTCAATCTCCGGCGACGTCGTCTGCCGTCCGGAAGGGACCCGTCTGGACCTCGGCGGCATCGGTAAAGGGTGGCTCGCGCAGCGCGCCCTTGACCTGCCCGGGATCCGCGATCTGCCGGTGGTGCTTGTGGAGTGCGACGGCGACATCGCCGTGCGGTCCGACGGATCCATCCCCTTCGCAATCCAGATCGAGGACCCGCGCGATGCGGACCCGTCCTCGCTGGCCCCGATCACCACCCTGTCGCTCGAGTACGGCGTGCCGGTGCGTCTTGGCATCGCCACGTCGGGCACCTATCGTCACAGCTGGGCCGGGCGGCCGCACATCGTGGACCCGGCAACCGGCGGTGCGCCCGAGAGCGGTGTCGTCACCGCAACCGTTGTGGCCGCCGACGCCGTCGCCGCAGAGGCGCTCGCCAAGGTTGTCGTCCTGCGCGGCGCCGATGCCGCGCCGATGTTGGCCAACGCTGGAGCCACCGCGATTGCGCTCACGGTCCGCAACACCCAGCTTCGATTCCCAGGCATTGAGCGGTGGATCGCATGACCGACATCACCCGCACGCGCGCGCCGTTGGCCCCGGCCATGGCGCCGCCCGGTCGGCGTCGTCGCGAGCTCACGTTCGCGGCTGCCTTCCTCATCGCCGGCATCGCCATCGGCGTTGCCACCGGTCCGGCCGCCGGAGCCTTGGCCTATCTGAGCGGCGAGAAGGTCCCGTGGACCGCCTCGCGCGTCATGGCGTTCCTGGCATACCTCGCTTTTGGCGGGTCAGTCGCCTACGGCCTCGCCATGGCCTCCGGGCTCATCGACGCGCTCGCCGGCCGGCCCGTCTCGTTCGCCCTGCACCGCGACCTCTCAATCGCGGGGCTGCTCCTCACCGGGGCCCACGTGTTCCTGCTGCTGGGCGACAAGTGGATTGGCTTCAGCCTGCAAACGCTGCTCATTCCGGGCATGTCACCGTACGAGCCGATCCCTGTGGCAATCGGCCAGATCGCAGCGTACGCCGCCATCCTTGTCACGCTGACGTTCTACCTGCGCGGCCTGCTTGGGCCGAAACTCTGGCGCAGTCTGCACATGCTTTCGATTGTGGTCTTCGCCTTGGCAACAGTGCACGGGCTGCTTGCCGGAAGCGACTCCAAGCTGGACACCATCTGGTGGCTCTACGTCGGGGTGACGCTGGTGATCGTGTTCCTGCTTGTCTATCGCATGGCCAACCGCGGCGCGGTCGTGTTCCGCCCGGCGCGCATCGGCGTCTGAGTCAGGACAGCCGAAGCTCGTAGCAGGGGCTGAGCGGGTCTTCGCGATACGGCCCAAACGGCGCACACCGGCGGAAGCCAACCGACTCGTACAACCCGATGGCCTCGGTCTGGTCAATCCCGGTCTCAAGACGCACGAGCGCCAGCCCCGCGTCGCGGGCATGGGCGAGCAGCCGTTCAAGCACGAGCCGGCCGATGCCGAGGCCGCGGAACGCCGGGCGCACGTACATCCGCTTCACCTCGCCGTAGGGCTCGCCGCCAGACTCTTCGGCGCCAACCAGGAGGATCCCGCCGCACCCCGCCGGCGCGCCATCCACACGCACCACGAAGAACACCACGCCGGAGTTGAGCAGCCGCTCCACGCTGAAGCCGTGGCGGCTCTCATCCGGGTAGCGAGAGGCGAGGTGCGCATCGAGTTCCAGCACGAGCGCAGTGGCGTCCGCCGTGTCCGCGCGCTTGCGGTCCACCCGGATCAGGTGCTCGCTCGGCATCGACAGCATCCCCTCCCCTATCCCGCGGTGGCGGGTTCGCCCAGCCGCGCGTCCGGCATCACCCGGACGGCAAGCAGCAGCGAGCCAATGGCTGCGGCAAGCATCAGCCAGTAGACAACGCCAAGCCCGTCCGCAAGCGACGCGCGACCGGCTGCAAGTACCGCGGGCGCAAGCGTCTGGCGTCCAACGGGATCCAGGATGGCCGACGAGGCCGTCCCCACAAAGGCCGCCACAATGCCGCCCATCACGCCGATGCCGACGGATCCGCCGATGGTCCTGCTGAACTGGACAAGACCCGTGACCGTCGCCCGCCGCTGCCACTCAACGGCGCCCTGGATGACGATGAGCAGGGTCGTGGACGCTAGGCCCATGCCAAGCCCTGTGATGCCGCACACGACCGTGGCGAAGACCAGGGAGTTGACCTGGTGGACCTGCATGACACCAAGCGTGCCCACCACGAGCATGGCAGCCCCCGCAATCACAAAGGGCCTCGCGCCAAACCTGTGCAGCAGACGCCCAGTGATCAGCGAGCCCACGGGCCATCCAATCGACATGGCCGCCACCACGGCACCAGCCTCAACTGCGGACCCGCCCTGGACCCCCTGGATCATCGGCGGGACAAACGTTGTGAGTCCAAACATCACGATGCCGGCCAGGGTGCCGATGCCAAGGCCAGCCCGAATGAGCGGCACGCTGAACAGCGCGAGATCAACCAGCGGCTCATCCACGCCGCGCGCATGGCGGATGAACAGCATCAGCAGCCCGAATGCCGCAAGGATCGTGCAGATAAACGGCAGCGAGGTCCAGCCCACGGCCTGTCCAACCTCCGACACGCCCAGCAGGAGCAGGACCACGGCACCGCTCAGGAGCGCTGCGCCGCTCCAATCCACGCGCCGCGGCCGGCGCTCAAAACGCTCACGGAAGCCGAAGCCGATGATCCCTGCCGCAAGCAGGCCCACTGGGATGTTCAACTCAAACACCCACGGCCAACCCACTGTCTGCGTGATCAAGCCGCCGATCGCCGGGCCGATGATGGCCGCGATCCCCCAGATCGATGAGAAGTAGCCCTGCATTCGGGCGCGTTGGCGGGGTTCAAAGATGTCGCCGGCGATGGTGAACGAGATTGGCTGGACCGCGCCCGCGCCAAGACCCTGAATGGTCCGGAACAGGATGAGCGCGGGCATCGAGCCCGCGAGGCCGCACAGGGCGGAGCCCGCGACAAACAGCGCGAGCCCAAACAGGAAGACCGGCTTGCGCCCGTGGACGTCCGCCAGCTTGGAGTACAGCGGCACCGTTGTGGTGGACGCGAGCAGGTAGGCGCTGAACACCCACGCGTACTCCGAAAGCCCGCCGAGTTGGCCAATCACCGTGGGCATCGCCGTTCCGACGACCGTGACATCGAGCGCGGAGGCCGCAAGCGCGGTCATCAGGCCAACGGTCACGAGCGCCTGCCGGCGAGTGATGGGAGGCAGGGGCGCGGCGGCGGCGGTCATCGGTCTCGACATGCCGCGAGTCTACGAGAGGTGGCGATCTGCCGGGCCACTCGTGCGCCTCACGGCGCCGACAGCACCTCTCCCTTGAGGTATCCGGCAAGCATCTCGACATATCCCGGCAAGCCTCGCTCGTACCCAAGCGCCCAGAACCCGCCCCCGGCAAGCCCGTAGCGCTTCCCCAGTTCCAGCTTGCGTGCCAGCGTCTGCGGCGTATCCACGTAGATCGCCTTCCATGTGCGCGACGGATCTACAGACGCCGTGGCGCCTGGATTGGGCACGCCCACGCTGCCGTCGGAGGCCAGGAAGTAGACATGCACACCTTCGAGATCGTCATAGACCGCGGACTTTGCGGCCGACGCCAGAAACGCGGCGTGATCTGCCGGGATCCATGCGGCACCCGGGCCGGTTGACGGCGCACCGAGCGTCGGGCCAACCACGGGCCAGACCATCCCGTAGAGCGGGAGCCCAAGGAGGGTCTGCTGCCGGGGGATCCCCATCGAGGCGTACAGGTCCAGCGACCAGGACAAGTCATGGCCGCCGTCTGCCCGCGATATCGGGCTGGACGCCCCGGGGTCGGAACCCGCGACGCGATAGTCGTAGCCCATCAGGAACACACGGTCGGCCCCGTTCTGCACAGCCACCGCGGCAATGGCGGCCCCGGCTGCGCTGGCGCCCGTCGCAACCGTCATGCGGGCATTCGGGATGGCCGCCACAAGCGCGGCCCGCAGCCGGGTGACGAAGGCGCCGTACGCGTCAAGCAACGTTGGGTTCAACTGCTCGACATCAACGACCAGACCATCAGCGCCGATCTTCAGGGCCAGCGCCACGAGCGACTTGATCGCAGCGTCCTGCACCGGGATCTTCCCGAAGAACGACTTGTTTCGAGATGTTCCAAAGCTTGAGAACACGAGGTCCACCCGGTGACCGGACCCGTGCACCGCATCCACGATCGTGCGGCCGAGCAAGCTCGTGATCCGCTTGTAGCCGGCCAGCGTGGTATCGACAGTCCCTGCAGCAGTCGTCGTGACGCTGAACAGCGCGATAGTCCCAACGGGCGAGCTGTTAAGGTGCTGAATGATGGTGTCGTCCATCTCCCAGTACGGCACAAACCCATACAGCTCGTGCCCGGCTGGCGGGAGCGGCGACGCCGTCGGCATCGTTGGCCCCGCCGTCACCTCCGCGGTTGCCGCCGGCCGAGTTGGCGTGACGCTTGTACCGCACCCCGCCACCAGCATCAGACTGACCAGCAGCGCCCAGGTGCGCCCGGCTGGGTTCAATCGATGCGTTGCCACAGCCTCAGGGTGCCCGCCCGCAGGGTGGCGGTCAAACGCGGGATGCAGTAGGTGTCGATTTCTTTGCCAAACGGCTCTCCCCGTGTTCACGGAACGTCGTCAGGATGAGCGGCAGCAGGGGGAGGAGGTACGCATGACCCTCGCACACGTCGTCCCATCGGGCGTGCACAGACTTGGCCCCACGGCGCTTGAGCGGCGTGCCCTTGCGCTCTGGCCGCGGCTTGACCGGTCAGCCCTTCGCCGCTGCCACGATGACGCCACCAGGATCGCGGCTCTCGTTGCGCGCCGGACGTTTCGTACGAGGAATTTATCGGCCTTGCCAACGAGTACGATGCAGCGATTAACTACGACGGCGAAAACGGCGATCTGTCCATTACCTATACGGATGAGGACAACCATTACTGCGAGGTGCATTGCAATGATGCAGTAAGCATCTTCAACGCCATGCGCACCGCCGCCGATTATGCCACGGCAGGGGTTGCCATGTGGTATATTGGCAGCGAGGATTCCAGGGTATGGAACTATTTCGATAGGGACCTGTCGGTTAAATCGCTTTCGGAAAAGCCTTTTGATTTTGGCCTCTTCAGGCAGATCAAACCAATA
>CAIXZV010000569.1 GCA_903924005.1 uncultured Chloroflexota bacterium
AGGATGCATGGTCCGGGCGAACAATGCTGTCGGACGGCCGTCAACACGCGGTTAACTCGTGCCTGCGTTGGATGGATGCCCTGCGTGCGCCGCGTTGAGCGGATCGGCGACATCTTGAACGTCATGGCGAGCCAGGATCGCGGCCGCCTGATCAGCCATCCCGGATGGGACCTTGGGTGTCTGCCCAGCCGGGAGAGCACCCAGCGCCCGCATCGCAAGCGCGGCCTGATAGTCGTCACCAACCGCCCGGGCGGTCTTGAGGCTGTCCGTGAGACGGGTGTAGGCCGTGGCTGGTCGGCCGTCGAGCAGCGCGCACCAGCCAAGGATCCGCTGCAGTTCAGCCCTGGGACCCTCGCGGTCCGAAAGACGCCGCACCCGGGCCAGCGTCCGCCGTGCGCGCGCCTCGGCATGGCCGGTGAACCCGGCGAGCAGCAGACACTCGGCCATCCGGACGTGCGCCTCGTCAAGCAGGTCCATGGCGCCGATCCGCTCAAGGCGGGCGGCCGCCGCTTCGAGCGTGGCCATGCCCTCGGTGTAGCGGCCCATCCTCGACGCAACCATCCCGATACTGCTCTGGAGCATGGCGGCGCCAAGCTCGTAGTCAGCGTGCTGGAGCTGGGCGAGCGCCTCGCGCAGCAGCGTCTCCGCCTCATCGAGCCTGCCCTGATTGGCGAGGATCTGCGCTGCGCTATTGGCCAACAGTGCAGCCGCCGTGATGCGGCCCTCGCCGATGCGTGATCGCCGCGATCGGGCGTAGAGCGCCACCGCCTCGGTCCAGCGGCGCGCCCGGTACGCCTCGAGGGCGCGCTGGTCAAGCAGGTCCACCTGCTCGTCCAGCCGATCACCAGCAAGCACGACTGCAGCGCTCAGGCTGCCGGCCTGGCTCGCCACCGCAGCCACAAACGCCGGCCCATCGATGGCGAGGGTCTCCGTTGGCTCCAGCGCCACCACGGTGGCGGTGCGCCGCGTATCGCGCAACAGCGCGATCTCGCCAACGCCGGTGTCACGGCCAAGGGTGGCAACCGTGTCGCTGCCAACCGCAACGGAGACGCTCCCGGCCGTGATCACGTGGAACGAGTCACCGCGCTCCCCCTCGCGCATCAGCACGGCACCCGTGTCAAAGCGGTACGGGCGGGCATCTGCGGCCAACTCCTCCAGCACCGCCAGCGGAAGGGGCGCAAACAGCGGCAGACGGTGGAGCTGCTCCACAACACCGGCCCGTCCGGTGAAGGCGGCCCTCCAGCGCAGAAGGAGCGGCCAGAGCAGAAGGCTTATGGCCATCGCCGCAAGCCCCACCCCTATGATCGCGCCGCGCTCTCCAAACAGCGCAACTGCAAGCGGGGCAACCACGCCGCCAAGACCAAACACCGTCTCGCTCGCGCCTTCAAAGAGCGCGATGCCAGCGGCGCGGGTTGCGCTTGGCAGGGTCCGCGAGAGCAGACCGTAGCCGGCTGTCTCAAGCAGCGCGGCCGCGGCGCCCACAACCACAAGAACGACAAGCGCCAGCGGACCCAGCGGGGCCAGCCCGATGACGGCAAGCGGCAGCCCCCACAGGACCGGTGCGCCAAGAAAGACCCCGTTGAGACGAGCAGGGCGGATGGCGCGGGCGAGAACCGTTGCCGCAATCACGCCACCCAGCCCAAGCGCGGCGTAGAGGTTGCCGACACCCGCCTCGCCCAACCCCAAGATGCCCGTGGCCGCCGGCACCAGCAGCACGCTCAGGCTGCCCTGGGCCAGCGACAGCGTGAGCGAACCCGCGGTCACCAGCCTGGGCACCGGGGTTGCCGCCAGCGCGCGCACCCCGTCAAGCAGTGACCCGGGCTTTGCGGCCACCGCTGCCCCGGTCGCGCCGCCGGCCACCGACAGACGGCCAACAAGCAGCGATGCCGCCACAAACCCCGCCGCGCTGCAGCCAAGCACGGTCACCGGATCACCCAGGACAAGTGCGGCGGCACCCGCGAGTGGCCCGACAAGCCCCGCGATGCCCTCGCCCTGCGCGGTGGCGACATGGGCTGCCACAAGGTCGCCGGGCGACTGCGCCAAGAGGGGCAAGAGCGCGGCCTGGACGGGTCGGCGCAGCGTCCCGAGGACCGCGTCGATCCCCGCGGCAAGCAGGATGAGCCACAGCAGGCCCGCCGCCCCACCTGTCGCCGCCAAACCAATCGCCGCTGCGCGGCCGGCATACGCGCCCGCGAGGAGCCGTCGGCCGGAGATGCGCGAACCCAGCGCCCCCGCCAGCGGAACGGCAAGACCTGCCGGGACGGTCCGCACGATGCTGAGCGCGGCGAGACCCGCGAGGCTGTTGAGCCGGTAGACGAGGATGAGCAGCGCGATCAGGTAGGACCAGCGCGCGGCCGTGGAGATTGCCGATGCGCGCTGGATGCGGCGCAGGTCGGGCTCATCGAGCACCACGCCAAACACGCGGCGAACAAGCGTGGTGACCGAGCGGGACGCGGGTTGCACCCGCGTAGCATGCACGTCGTGGCCGGGAAGGCACGATCTCGGGTGGTTGTCCCCGGGTTGCGGCGCGGCGACGATTCGCGCCCGTCGGCTACCGGTCTACGGGAGCTTGACCACGGTGGCCCCGCCAACCGACCGGTATCGATCCGGGTAGCAGGTGAGCACGATGATCTGGCAGGTCTCGCCCGCCTTGCGCAGCACGGCCCCCATCGACTCAAGCCTGTGCTGGTCAGACCAGCCAAGCCCGTCGTCGAGGATCACGGGGATGCCGCCGTCGGGCGCCACGAGGATCCCGCAGGCGAGACGGCCGATGACCGCCAGCTGCTCCCTGGCCCCGACGCTGAGCTGGTCGTAGGGGAGCGTCACGCCGTCAAGCGTCCGCTCGCTGATCTGGAGATCCTCGTTGAGCCGGATCTGCACACCAGCACCGAAGACGATCTTCGCCAGGTCCTCAACCCGGTCGCGCAGCGGACCCACGTAGGCCCGGTTGGCCTCGTCGCGGGCCGCCTTGAGCGCCCCAAACAGCACGCGTCGTGCAGCAGCGGCGCGGGTGTACGCGTCTCGGTCTCGCACTGCGGCGCCAAGCTTTGCGTCAAGCTGATCGCGAAGCTCGGCGAGGCCCTCCTCGCCGTGGTCGCGCAGCCGCGCCTGCACCGCCGCAAGCTCCTTCTCGTCACCGCGGATCCGGTCCTCGATGCCCCGCTGCACGTCGAGCGCGTTGTCGAGCAGCGCCTGCGCCACCTCCGGGCCCTCGGTGGTCAGCTCCGCGCGCGCGGCGACGGCTCGCGCCGATGCCTCAACTGCGGCAGCTGCGGCCGTGCCATCGAGGGCCTCCACGTCGGCGTCTGGCGCAATCGCACGTGCCGCGTCCAGCTGGCCGCGGCGCTCCGCCTCCTGGCCGGCAAGGCCCTCAGCCCGCGTCCGCTCCACGGCGAGATCCTTCTCAAGGTCGATGACGCGGGCGGCGGCGGCCACGTCCTCTGGCTCTGCGCGCGCCACCGCGTCATCCGCTTCAAGCGCAAGCCGCTGGTCCTCGGCCTGTACGGCCGCTGCGGCGTCGATGAGCAGGTCCAGATCACCCACAGGGGCGTCACCGGCGTCGGCAACCTGCTGGCGCTCATGCGCAATCCGGGCGTCCAGCGCGGTCTGGCCGCGCTCAAGGTCCCCGCCAAGCAGCTCCGTAAGGCGGGCACGCCCGGCTGCCTGCACGCCGGCCGCGGCCTCGCGCTCGCGCACCCTGCGGTCGGCCTCGGCGACATCGGCAACACCCGCCTCGGCAAGCATCGTCGCCAGCGCGGCCTCTGCGGTTGCGGCCGCCCGAGCAGCCTGATCGCCGCCCGACCCGGCGGTCACGCGCACGGTCATCGTGCCCGGCAGGACCACCGAGAGCTCGCCCTCAACGGGATGCTGCTCCACCTGGTTGGCAGCCAGCGCCACCGGGACGCCGTCAAGCTCCACGGTCACGGGACGCAGGGCTGTCACCTCTACAGATGGCCTTGCGGCACCCAGCACCGCCCGCGCCCGCGCAACGGCCAACTCCGCCTCGCGAAGCCGCGCAAGCCCGGGCGCATCGATCCGGCCCGCGCTGACCGCCGCCTGCGCCTTGGCCAGATCGTCGCGGGCGGACACAACGGCGGCTCGCCGCTCCAGCAGCGCCGCAAGCGTCTTTCGGGCGCGCAGCAGATCAAGCGCCTCTCGGCTTTCACGCGCCGCGGCCGCAGCGGCAGCCTTTGCGGCCCGCGCGGCGGCCACGGCCCCGGCGGCCACCTTCGCCCGCTCTTTCGCGCGCGCCAGCACGTCTGCCCTGTCGGCCACCGTCACCGCGAGTGCCGTCGTCTGGGCGGCCAGCTGCTCAACCTCCGCGGTGAGCAGGCGCCGCTCGGCGAGCGCCTTTGCCCGCTGTTGGGCCTCGAGGGTTGCGGTCTCTGCCTGCGCCTCGCGTGCGGCAACTTCAGCGGCAAGCGTCTGGATGCGCTGCCACCCAGCGGTATGGCGCTCAACGGACGCTGCGGCCCGCACGGCGTCACCAACCAG
>CAIXZV010000570.1 GCA_903924005.1 uncultured Chloroflexota bacterium
GATCTAGGCGATCGCGCAGGCGTCCAAGCGGCCCGCGAGCTGGCGCGAGACCGGGCCCAAACGGCGGCGCATCCTTGGAGCTGATCGCCAGCGGATACGGGCAGAACGCGGCCCATGGACCGCCCCACGCCTCGGCAGCCGCCATGGCGCCCCAGCTGTTGATGTCCACGATCACTGCGTCCGGCTTCTCCGCGGCGATCGCGTCACGGAGGTCTGGGGCATCAAACTCCGACCGCGCAACGAACGTGGCCACCGAGCGGGCGAGCCCGGCCCTCGGGTTGCCCGCCTGCCAGTCGTCGTGCTCGATCGCCTCGACGCTGTTGCTGATGGCCGCTGCGGCAAAGCCCAATTCCCGCATGCGCGCAACCTCGGAGGCGAGGGTTCGCACGGAGATATCGTGGCCGCGACGCTGGAGTTCAAGCAGGATTGGCGTGATGGGATAGAGATGTCCTCGTGCCGGGGACGTGTAGGCAAGGACGCGCGCCATCAGGACTCCTCTGTGAGTGGGTGGATGAGCTCCCGTAGCGCCAGCTCCGTCTGGAGACGGTTCAGGCCGGCATCGCGGCGAAGAAGCTTCCAGGTGTAGACATCGCAGACCGCGATGAGCTGGGCGAGGCGCCGATCGCGGGCCGGTCCCGTCAGGCTTGCAAGGGTGGAGGCGAAGACCGTCTCACACCAGGCTCGATGGAAGCGACGGCCAGACTCCGCGAGTTCCTGCAGTGCCGGGCTATGGCCCGCCTCCGCAAGCATCGCCACAACGCGGTCGCCCATCGCCTCGTAGTGCGTGATGAGCTGGTTCACGGCTCCTTCGACGCCCGTGACGGCCGCCGGGTCCCGCTCCGCCTGCACCCGCCGCGACTCCCGCTCCACCGCCGCTGCCATCAGCCCGTCCCGACCGCCAAAGCGCCGGATGACCGTCTGCACCGTGACTCCTGCCCGGCGCGCAACCTCGTCCAGCGAGACCTGGTCCGTGGACAGCTCCCAGAAGGCTGCAACCGCTGCATCGAGGATCCGCTCGCCTGTGGCGGCCGCGCCGGCGGCGCGAGCAACCATCCGATATGGGCGTGGTTCTTGGCGCTCTCGCATGTTCATATAAGTAATACTAACATGAAGTTTCCGGACGTGCCAAGGCGCCCGGTCGGATCGGCTGAATGGCCGATGCGCCCGGCGTCACGGTCCCACTACGCTGGCAGCTGAGCCTCGGCTGCTATCCCCCCAGCGGTCGGGGCTCGCTTTGCGCCCAGTTCGCCCGGCGGCCGCGATCGCTCTTGACGGCAAGGAGCCCGGCCAATTGGCCGGGCTCCTCGGATCACGGCTCAGGCTAGGAAGCCATCTGCACGTCGCAGCCCGTCGCCCATGCCGCGGTCCGTCGCGATGTGGCTGAGCCAGGCCAGCGCGCCCACGAGCCAGAACTGCGACAGGAAGCCTGCCGACGCCAGGCCGAGCATCAGCGCTGGCAGCAGCGGCTGGTGCATCAGGTTGAACAGCGGCACGGCACGCGGACCCAGCTGACCCCGCTCGTGAGACTGGCCGATCCCGGCCAGGACCGTGAGGTGGGGCACGATCCCGAACACGAGCAGCGACACCAGCCACGCGTCAAGGTGACTGGCCTGGGCGTTGGCAAGGAAGGCGAGAGCGAGTCCCGGGACAAGCCAGAGGTGTCGGCGCCGGAGCCGGCGCATCCCCCCAACGCCCGCAGATTGGGGTTGCGCGATCGTTGTCATGACGAGGTCGCGAGGCCCGTGGCCTGCGGCACAAGCACGATCACCGCCGTTGGGATGGATCGGCCCGCAGCAAGCGCGTCCAGGTCGGGGCCCCAGCCGGGATAGTCACGGAACTTGGCCCAGAGCCGGTCGCGCTCCGCACCGGTTGCGGTCCTGGCAAGCACGTTTCGCGGTCCGTCCGGCAGATCCACCGTCGCCTTGGGGGTCGCCTGAAGGTTGAGCCACCAGGCCGGCTCCGCATCGGCCCAGCCGTTCATCGCCATGGTCACGAGGTTCTCGCCGTCCGGGTAGTACCCGATCATCGTGATCCTCGGCTGACCCGAGCGTCGCCCGGTTGTGGTGAGGCGGAGCATCCCGAACCTGCTGCCGGTCTCCGGCTGCGTGAGGCCCAGTTGGCCGCCGCTGAGCCGGTACAGGGCGCGATGCCCCTTCCAGGCGATGCGGACCAACAGCCGGGGCCGGGCGCCAACCGCCTGCTGGCTGACTGCGGTCATGCCGCACCGGCCTTCGCGGCGTAGACCGGGGCGATCAACCGCTCGCGGCTCTCGAATGCGACGGCCGGGGCCACCTTGAAGCCCTTGAAGGTCAGGTACAGGCCTAGGAACGCCTCCCAGATGACCTCCGGGATGGTCACGACGCCCTGCACGGCGCCGCCGCGGGGGATCACACCCAGGAGCACGGCGATTCCGGACGTGGCCAGCAGGAGCCCGCCGATGACGCCGATCAGCGCCGTGCGCCGCCCGACGAGGCCGGACTTGTACATGAGCCAGCCCAGGATCAGCCCGGTGCCCACGCCGTCAACCGTGCCGGGGCCGAAGAGGAACGTCCAGTCGTGGATGGCGAGGAGCGCCTTGCCAATCGTGATGAGCGAGTTCCCGTCAGCGGCCGTCGCCGTCTGGCGCAGCGTCTCGATGCCCAGCACGCTCAGGAGACCCACGAGGATGAACGTGCACTCGATGATCCGCGCCGCGACGTAGCCAAGGGCGAGGTTCTCGTTCTGGCGCTTGAGGATGGGGAACAGGACGGTGGCGCAGCCGATGTTGGTGAGGATGAGCAGCAGTTCAAGGAAGGCGCCGACGAACACGTGGGTGCCCGAGCCGGCGCTCGCGATGTAATTGGGGTCGCTCAGGATTGGCCCGTAGGCCATCACGCCGCCAATCGACGTGATGAAGGTGAGGATGAACAGCACGCCAACGGCGAGCGCGGACTTGCGCGATGAGGTCATTGCGGGACTCCTTCGATGTTGAGGGACGCTGGGAACCCAGCTTTGGTGGGGGGGGTGCCGGGCGGTGGCCCGGTCAGCGGCTGGCCGGGTTGGGCTCGACGCAGGTGACGCAGATCAGGGGCAGGCCCGTATTGCGGATCTTCTGGAGCAGGCCGTGGAGGGCGGCCTGGTCGACGATGAGGCCACTGATGACAGTGGTCCCGTCGCTTTCGCGGCTGAGGGTCAGCCCGTCGAACCAGGCGGTCCACCTGCTGTTGAGGTGGCCCTGAAGGCGGATCTCGTAGCGTCCGGGTTCGTGCGGGTTGGGTGTCTCGCGCATAACGCTCCTTGTGCGTGATCCGATCCGACTGGATCCCGCCGGCGTTGCCGCCGTGCGGTGGGTGCACGTCCAAGGTGGATGCGCGTGTGGTGAGCGGGCATCACCACATATGGTGATTTCGCGGGCTAGGCGAGTGGGCGGTCCAGATTGGTGCGGGCCAGCAGGCCAAGTTTGGCCGCCCGGCGGACCGCCTCGCGGCGGCTGTTCACGCCCAGCTTCGCGAAGATGTTCTTCGTGTGCGTCCGCAGCGTGTTCAGGGACACGTACAACTCGCGGGCGATGTCCGGGCCATCAAGGTCGCTGGCGAGAAGCCGCAGCACGTCGAGCTCGCGGCCGCTCAGCGGTTCCACCAGTGGCTGCGCGGCAGGCCGCGCGGCGTCACCGGGGCCGAAGGCCAGCAGCAGGCGGCGGACGTACGCCTGCGACGTGGACGCATTGACCGCCGATGCCAGTAGCGCCGCCAGCGGTGCGCCCTCGTCCACGAAGACGCGCACATAGCCTTCCGGCTGGGCCATTGCCATCGCGTGATCAAGCGCCTGCAGCGCACCGGGGAGGTCGTCGCCAGCCCGGCGGGCGAGCGCCAGCAGCATCAGGATCTCAATGACGCTCGCGTTACGGCCGCCGCTCTCGGCCGCGTCCAGCAGGCCCTCCAAGAGGTCCGTCGGCGGCGAACCCTGTGCCAGCAGCAGCCGAGCGAGCGTGATGTGCTCGAACTCGCGGAGGTAGGTGAGCTCGTCGGTGGTGCCGACACCGGCCTCCCGCGCCCACCCGATGGCTTCGGCCAACCTGCCCGCGGCGATCAGCACGCGTACCTTCACTGCGGCAACCGGTCGCACGTCGGGGGAGAAGTCGTTGACGTAGAGGCGCTCAGCCTGGGCGAGCAGCTCGATGGCCCCGTCCAGGTCACCGTCAGCCTGCCGGATCGCGGCGAGGGCTACGCGCGATCGGTATTGGTTCTGGGGCAGGCCGTTGTCCTCGCCAAGTTCGTCGGCTTTGAGGAGCTGGTCCCGGGCGCCCGCAATGTCGTTCCGCTCCCGGAGGATGGTGCTGATCCCGATGTGCATGTCCGCTGCGCCACGCAGCACCCGTCCGGCGTCGCTGGTGGCCAGCGCGAGCCCCTGCTCAAGGACGCGCAACGCTTCAGTCGGGCGGCCCTGCGCAAGACGGATGTCGGCCAGCGCGAGCCCGCACCCGATGACGTCGGAGAGGTGCCCTGCCTGCTCCAGACTCGCCATGCCGACGGCATAGCCGCGGCCGGCGTCCTCAAGATCCCCGGTGGACCAAGTAGCCAGAGCGAGCAGCGTGGCTGCCGCCCCGCGACTGAGGTGGTCGCTCTCAAGCACAAGCGTGAGCGCCCGCTGCGCATGGAAGACGGCGCCGGCGGTGTCGCCCAGGATGCGTGCCTGGCCTGCCCGGTGCACCGCCACCGAGCCCGGCAGCCGGCGGAACGCTGCCTCGTCCACAACCACCATGGGGCCAGCCGGATCGTCAGCCTTGGCGTCCATCCAGCGCTCGGCGTCCTGGAGCCGCTGTTCAACACCCGCAACCTCGCCCCGCACCAGGAGCGTCCCGGCGTAGGCGTTGCTCAGCACGGGCCGGTCGCGGAGCACCTCGTCGGGGAGCGCCTCCAGCCACTGGCGCAGCGTGGCCTCCTCGCGCTGCTGGACCGTTGCCGGGATGGCCAGCTCCACCAGATTCGCCGCCCGCGCCAGATCGCCGCCGGCCATCGCGTGGCGGATGGCCTCGGGGCGGTCGCCGTGCGCCTCGTGCCATTCGCTGGCCCGACGGTGCAGCTGCGGCGCCAGCCCCGGCAGGTCGTCCAGCAGCCGCACGCGCAGCACATCCGCAAACAGGTGGTGATAGCGGTACCACTGGCGCCGGTCGTCAAGCGGGATGAGGAACAGGTTGCCCCGGTCCAACACGTCAAGCGTGGCCCTGCCCCCGTCCTGACCGGTGACCGCGTCGCACAGGGAGCCCGTCAGGCGGGTGAGGATGGAGGTCTCCAGCAGGAAGCTCCGCACTTGCTCCGGCTGCCGATGCAGCACCTCTTCCACGAGGTAGTCAACGATGTAGCGGTCGTCCCCGGCAAAGCCCGCGATGAAGCCCGCAACGTCGTCGCGCCCCTGCATCGAGAGCCCGGCGAGCTGGAGGGCCGCGATCCAGCCCTCGGTCCGGCGCTCCAGATCGGCGACGTTCGCCTCTGTCAGCGCCAGCCCCAGCGTGGCGTTGAAGTACGCCTTGGCCTCGGCCGTTGAGAAGCGGAGATCAGCGGCGCGGATCTCGGTGAGTTCGCCCCGCGCACGCAGACGTGCCAGCGGCAGCGACGGGTCAACACGCGTGGCCATCACGAGGCGCACGTTGGCGGGCAGGTGCTCAAGGACGAACGCCATCCCGTCCTGGATCTCTGGCGCGTCGATCACGTGGTAGTCGTCAAGCACCAGCACAATGGGGTTCGGCGCGGCGGCAAGCTCGTTGATGAGCGCAGCCAGGGCCGCCTCCACCGCTGCCCCCGGGGACTCGAGCAGCGTCAGCGCGTCGGCGCCGGTGCCGGGCACAGCCTCACGCAGCGCGGCGACCACATGGGCCCAGAAGGCCGCAGGCTCGTTGTCGCCGGGATCAAGCGACAGCCACGCCGTGGCGGCCCCCGCGGCCGCCTGTTCCCCAAGCCACTCGGCCAGCAGCGTTGACTTGCCAAAGCCGGCTGGCGCCGAGACGAGGGTCAGCTTGGTGTCTGCCCCTTGGGCCAGACGCTGGGTCAGGTTTGGGCGCGGCACGAGACCGCGTCGCCGCCGCGGGGCGTAAAGCTTTGTGCGGAGCAGGCTGGTTGCCATGGCCCGTCACTCTACTCGCGCCGGCGGGACACCCACTTTTCAATCTCGACCGCAAAGAAGGCCAGCGTGGACGCGGCCAGCATCACGACCAGTTCTACCGGGGCGAGCGCCTCTGTCTCAAAGATCGGCTGGAGCGGCGGCAGATAGATGATGGCCAACTGCAGGACGACCGTCGCCGCAACGGCGCGCGCCAGCGGCAGATTTGTCCGCCACCCTTGCGTGAAGAAGCTCTGGGTCTCGGAGCGGACCGCGAGCGCGTGACCCAATTGCAGGAGCGCGAGCGTCGAGAAGACGATCGTCTGCCAGTGCCAGTGGAGGTTGATCGCGAGTGCCTGCATGCCCAGGCACACCGCTCCAATGAGCAGCCCCAC
>CAIXZV010000571.1 GCA_903924005.1 uncultured Chloroflexota bacterium
CTCCTGGAGGTGCGCCTCGATGATCTCCAGCTCGCCCACGCCAAGCGCTGCAAGGTGCAGCAGCTCGTGCACCGGGATGTCCTGCTCGATGGAGCCAAGGATCATTCGGGTGGGGCTGATGATCTCGTCCACGCCAAGGTGGCGGAACAACTGCTCGTTCTTGGGATTGTTGACGCGGGCGATCGTGCGCGGCACGTCAAAGTGATGCTTCGCCATCTGGCAGATCACGAGGTTGTCCTCGTCGTCACCAGTCACGGCCGCCACGATATCGGCGCGATTTGCGCCCGCCTGGTGCAGGTACTTGCCCTCGCACCCGTCCTGGGAGATCACCACGGAGCCAATCTCATCGCGGATCTGGTCCGCTCGGCCGCCGTTCTTCTCCATCAGCACCACCTCGTGGCCTGACTTGATCAGCTCCTTGGTCAGGTAGTACCCAACCTTGCCGCCGCCCACCACCAGCACGAACATCGATCAGGCCTCCGCTGCCGCGGTGCCCGCAGCATGCGTGTGACTACGCTCTGGGACGTAGATGCCGGGCTGGTCCGGCAGCGCCTGGCCAAGGAAGCCAAGCACGGCCGTGGTCATCAGGTTGGTCCGACACAGGGTGGCGATGCCCAAGTGGGCGTACGCCTCCGCGCGAACGGGATCGTTGATCTTGGCCATGGTCTTGGCGGCGCCCAGCGCCTCTACACCAAGTTGTGCGGCCATGATGTTGCGGTTGTCGCCCTCGGTCAGGGCGAGGAACAGGTCAACTCCCTGGGCTCCGGCTCGCCGCAGCGTGTCCTCGTCCGTGCCGTCGCCGCGGAGGGCGGTGCCCCCAAACGTGGCAGGCAACCGGTCGAAGGCAGACGACGACAGGTCCAGGATGAGCACCTGCCAGCCAGCTCGGTCGAGGGCTTCAGCAAGACCGGCGCCGACGCGCCCGCAGCCGACGATCACGGCCTTCATACATGCTCCTCAGGCATCGCCTCTCGGACGACCCACACCGCGCAGGGCGCGTTCTTCAAGATGTACGGAATGGTGCGGCCAATGGTGAAGTCGCCGCCGAACCGGCGCTGGAACGGCAGGCCCAAGATGATGAGGTCCGCCTCTCGCTCAACGGCCTCGTCCACGATGGCGGCGCCAACCTCGCGTGCCTGCAGCAGGACGCACTCGAGACGATAGCGCGCGGATTCGGCCGTGGCCTCTGCGATGTCCAGCACCCTCTGGGCAGACTCGGAGCGGCCGGCCACATCGGCATCGAGCGGTTGCGTCCAGTCGATCTCCACGACGTGGACGCCGATCAGCTCAGCCTTGCCGGGCTTGGCCATCTCCGCTGCGAGCGCCACGATGGGTCGGTCAGTGCGACCGCCGGAGAGGGCTACGACCGCACGCCTGAATTGCGGCGTCGTCGATTCGGCCACGATCCTGAAGCCTCCACCTTGTTGCGCGACGCCCGGAGCATCCCTCTTGGCGCCCTGTCGGATCGACACGCCGGGTCACCATACCACCGCTGGCGGGCCCAGCCCCGCCGTCAGACGAGGGCCCGTCGCCAACGTTGGCCGCCGCAGACGTCCGTCAGCCCAAGTCCGCGGGCGGCTCGGCGGTTGCCGCCACAGGCGCGTCCTGCTCTTCGTGGGGCTCGGTGTCGTAGTGGAAGCGGTCTGGGTCATCGCGCCGGTACGGCACGTCCACAACCACCGTATGGGGGCGGCCAAGCAGCACGGCCCGCAGCCGCCGCGAGGACTGGTTGTAGAGGATGCGCTCCCACCAGTGGAGGGCAACGTACTCGGGCACCACGACGAAGGTGACGGGCTCGGGCTTGTCCGGCGGCCAGGCGCGGTCCAGCACGTCCAGGTACGCCATCAGCGGCCCGGCAAGCGCGCGGTACGGCGATTCCACGATGACCAACTGGACTCCTGGGATCTGGCGCTCCCATCGCTCACGCAGTTCCCGTGAGGCATCCGGGTTATCGCTGATGTAGACGGCGATCACGTCGTCAGAGATTGAGCGGGCCACGTTGACCGCCCGGACCACTGCTCGGTTGATCGTGGGCACCGTGACGATGGCGCGTTCCTCACGCGTTGGCGGCGGAACGATGAAGTCCGGCCGGACAGCAAGCGCCTTCGCCGATGCCTGGTACTGGTGCTGGATGAACAGCATCAGCGCCACGAGGATTGGGATCAGGAGCACGACAAGATAGGCGCCGGCCGCGAACTTGATGGACGCAACCACAATGAGGACGACGAACGTCAGAACGGCGCCCAGGCCGTTGACGGTCATCCGCCACTGCCAGCCCGATTCCTTGGACGAGATCCAGTGGCGGACCATGCCCACCTGCGAAAGCGTGAAGCAGACGAACACGCCCACCGAGTAGAGAGGGATCAGCAGGTGGACGTCGCCCTGGAACGCGACGAGAAGCAGCGCGGCGACCGCCGCGAGCACGATGATCCCCCAGCTGAACGCGAGCCGATCGCCGCGAAGGGCGAACTGGCGCGGCATGAAGCCGTCCTCGGCAAGGATGGCGGCCAGCCGCGGGAAGGCGTTGAAGCTTGTGTTGACGGCGAGGAACAGGATCAGCGCTGTGCTGACCTGGAACAGCACAAACAGGGGCGAGCCTGCGCCGAAGACCGACGACGAGACCTGTGCGATGGCGGTTGGACCAGCTTCCGTGGTGGGCTGGATGCCAAATCGGTTGCCCACAAACGTGACGCCAATGAACAAGATGCCCAGCAGGATCGCCATCATCGTCATCGTGTTGGCCGCGTTCTTGGACTCCGGCGGCTTGAAGGCGGGCACGCCGTTGGCGATTGCCTCCACGCCCGTCAGCGCAACGGCGCCACCCGCGAAGGCGCGGAGCAGGAGGACCATCCCCGCGATGCCCATCAGGGGCTCGGTGATCAGGGGCGGCTTGATCACGTCGGGCGGGTCAGGGATCACGGGAACCGTGCCCGCGATGATCTGGCTCAGACCAAGCCCAATCATCAGCAGCGCCATGCCGACAAACAGGTACGTGGGCATGGCGAAGATGTTCCCGGCCTCGCGCAGGCCGCGCAGGTTGGCCAATGTAATCAGCACAATGGCGCCCAGCGCAATCTCGATACGGATGTCGTAGAGCTGTGGCCAGACCGAATACGCCTGTGACACCGCCGATGCGGTGGAGACGGCAACGGTCATGATGTAGTCGATGAAGAGCGCCGCGGCCGCCACCAGGCCCGCGAGCTGGCTGATGTTCTCCCGAGCGACGACATAGGCGCCGCCGCCTGACGGGTACGCGCGGCAGACCTGC
>CAIXZV010000572.1 GCA_903924005.1 uncultured Chloroflexota bacterium
CCACCGCCACACCACGCGTGCCGCCCTGGACGGTTGCCTCATCCTGGTGGCTGTCCCCGAGTTTGAGCAGACCGAGGTCTTTGCGCACTTTCGGCGCTGTATGGATACGCGCGAACCGCAGCGCTTTGAGGCGCCGTACACGTTTGATGACGGGGCCACCAGCTGGTACTCGTTCAGCGTGGAACCCGTCCCTGAGGGGATCTTCGTGCTGTCGGTGGACATCACGGAGCAGCGCCAGACCACCGAGGCGCTCCACGACAGCGAAACCCGTCTGGCCGAGGCCTTGCGGCTTGAGGCGATTGGGCGCCTCGCGGGCGGTGTGGCCCACGATTTCAACAACCTGCTGATGGCCATCAACGGGACGGCCGAACTGCTGGCGGCTGAGATGTCCCCAGAAGACCCGCGCCGTGCCGACGTGGACGCCATCTCTGAAGCCGGCCGGCGGGCCGCAGCGCTCACCTCGCAGCTCCTGGCGTTTGGTCGGCGGCAGGTTCTGCGGCCCACCGTGGTCAGCCTCGATGAGGTGCTGGCCGAGGCGACGCCGCTGCTGCGCAGGACCTTGGGCGAGGACATCGAGTTGCACGTTGAGGCGTCGCCGGACGCCACGCCGGTCCGCGTGGACCGCAGCCAGCTGGAGCAGGTGATCGTCAACCTTGTCTTCAACGCGCGTGACGCCATGCCCGACGGCGGCATCCTGACGCTCGCGATCACGCCCGCGTTCGCTGGCGAGGCCGCGGCGGCGCGCCACCACGGTGTCCGCCCAGGGGCGTTCATCCGCCTCTCGGTGAGCGACACGGGAAGCGGCATCGCGCCCGACATTGCGGACCGGATCTTTGAGCCCTTCTTCACCACCAAGGGCTTGGGCCGCGGCACGGGGCTGGGCCTGGCCACCGTGCAGGGGATCGTGGCGCAGTCCGGCGGCTGGATTGAGATGGACACCAGGTTGGGCCGCGGGACAACGTTCCAGGTCCATCTGCCGGTGGCCGCTGAGCCAACCGAGGCCGTTGTGGAAGCGCTG
The DNA here is from genome assembly GCA_903924005.1 of uncultured Chloroflexota bacterium. Classification (GTDB taxonomy): domain Bacteria; phylum Chloroflexota; class Limnocylindria; order Limnocylindrales; family CSP1-4; genus CAIXZV01. The sequence continues at coordinate 1,019 of CAIXZV010000572.1, forward strand.
CCGGTGGTCGTGACCGGCGGGTCAGAGATGATCCTCCTGGTAGAGGACGAGGAGCAGGTTCGCCAGGTGGCGGGGCGGATGCTGCGCGATCTCGGGTACGCCGTGGTTGACCTGCCGGGTCCCTACCCTGCACTCGCGCTTGACACCTCCACGCTCGCGGCCGTCGACCTGTTGATCACCGATGTCGTGATGCCCGGTCTCAACGGCCTGCGCCTGGACAGCCTGCTCCGGGAACGCAAGTCAAACCTGCGGACAATCTTCATCTCTGGGTTCGCGCCGGACACCGCGGTCCGCGAGCGGCTACAGGACCCCGGCACCGCGTTCATGGAGAAGCCGTTCACACGCTCGGATCTCGCGCGCAGCGTCCGGGCACTCCTTGATGTCAGACCGGCAGAGGCCACCGACCAGCCGGTCTGACAGCCCGCGGGCTACGAAGCCAGGGCTGCTCGCACGGCCGACGCAAGGTCGGCAGCGGTGAAGGGCTTCCCGATAAAGCCTGCGCGCGGCTTGTCGAGGCGCGCCTGCAGATCCGCCTCCGGCGCGTAGCCCGACATGAAGAGCACGGGGAGACCCGGGTGGCGCTCCTCAAGGTGCGCGGCAAGCTGCACGCCGCTCATCCTGGGCATCACGATGTCGGACAGGAGCAGATCGGGAGGTCCGTCTGCCGTGTCAATCTCCAGGGCCTGCGCGGCGTCGGCCGCCTCAAGCACGCGATAGCCCTCGCGCTGGAGGAGGCGGGCAACTGCGCGGCGCACAGCGTCATCATCCTCCGCTAGGAGGATGAGCGGCTGGGGGGCGTTGTGCGGGGGCACGGGGAACCTGATGACGGCGTGGCGAACGGACGGCTCGTCCGCATGGTTACACGATAGAGACGGCGTCGATCGCGTGGCGCACTGCCATGCCAAACTCGCTGCTCGTGAAGGGTTTGGCGAGGAACGTCGAGCGCGGCTTGCGCAGGCGTACCAACAGCATGGCGTCCGGCGCAAAGCCAGAGACGAAGAGCACCGGCAGGCCCGGCTGCCGGGTTTCGATGGCCGCTGCCAGCCGCTCGCCGTTCATGCCCGGCATGATCACATCGGTCACCAGCAGGCGTACCCCGCTGAGCGCATCGGCATCGAGATCCCTGGCAAGTTCGGGCCGCCCCACGTCGATCACGGTGTAGCCAAGCAGGCGGAGCATCCGCGCGCCGATCAGCCGCACGGTTGTGTCGTCCTCCACGTACAGGACCGTCTCCGTGCCGCCGATTGCGCTCAGGGGCGCGGTCAGGCCGGGTGCGTTGGCCGCGCGTGTCCTGCTCGCGGAGGGGAAGAAGGCGTTGAACGTGGATCCGCGTCCCAACTCGCTGGTCACGGTCACCCAGCCACCAGACTGGGCGACGATGCCCTCCACGGAGGCAAGCCCAAGACCCGTGCCGTGACCCATGTCCTTGGTTGTGAAGAACGGTTCAAAGAGATGCGGCAGCACCTCTGGCCGAATCCCAGTGCCCGTGTCGGTGACCGAGACCCGCGCAAAGGACCCTGCTCGCACGTTGGGGTGTTCACGGATGACCTGAGCGCTGGCCTCGGTTGGGGCGATGGAGATGGTCAGTGTGCCGCCATCGCGCATCGCGTCGCGGGCGTTGAGGGCAAGGTTGACGATGACTTGCTCAAACTGGACTGGGTCCACGCTGACCGGACCCAGATCCGCAGCAATCTCCAGCACCAGCGCGATGTGCTCGCCCAACGTGCGGTGGAGCATGGGCATGATTGGCTGGAGGACCTCCTCCAGCAGCACGGCCTTGGGGCGAAGCGTCTGACGCCGCCCAAATGCAAGGAGTTGGCGCGCCAGTGCCGCAGCGTGGTCGCCAGACTCGCGGATGGTCCGGGCGTCCTCGCGACGCGGGTCATCGGGCTCCAGCGACGCCTCAAGGATCTCTGCGGTCCCGTTGATCGCCTGGAGGATGTTGTTGAAGTCATGCGCCACGCCGCCGGCCAGACGGCCAAGCGCCTCAAGCCGCTGGCTCTCGCCCAGGCGGCGATCCGCAACCCGCAGTGCTGCCTCCGCCCGTCGCTGCGCCGTGACATCCGCAACTGCGACGCGGCAGGTTTCAGTGGCGGGATCAAGGCTGCCTTGGCACTGGCCAATCAGCGCTGTCCCGTCAAAGGTCACAAGGTCTAGTTCGCAGCTGGCAGTAGGGCTGCCCGCTCCCAACGCCATCAGCATGTCGTCGAGCGCGTTGATCGTGCCGGATGAAACGAACGACTGGAACCGTTGGCCGCGCAGGAGTGATCTCGGCACGTCGAGGAGCTGCGAACCGGTCAAGTTGGCGGCGATGATCGTGCCGTCCATCCGAAGGGTGTAGTACGCCACCGGGGCGAACTCGTACAGGTCCGTGTAGCGGGCGAGACCGGCCTCAATCTCGGTGCGGGCGCGGCGAAGCTCCTCGTTCTGCTGGATCAGTTCCGCCTGGTGGACTTGCAACTCATGCAGCAGCCGCGCCGCGTCCGCATTGGAGGAAGTCTGGGGCTTCTGCGGGCTCATCGAGCGGGATCCTGGGGCGCGGGGCCGGACGCCGCCGCCCCGGATGGGGCCGACCCGGCGGCCGCGAGTGCTGCCTGCAGCACTTTGACGCGCGTGATCTCCGAGAACGTGATGACCACGCCGTCGATGACGTTTTCTGTGGTGCGATAGGGGACAATCCGCGAGGCAAACCAGCGGCCGCCGTGCGCGGCGACCTCACGTTCAAGAATGACGAGCGTCCGCAGCACCCTGGCCGCATCAACCATCAGGCCCGGGTACTCAAGCTCCATTGTGACGTCGCTGAGCGGCCGGCCCACGTCGGTGGGGATGAGGCTGATCAGCGTGGTTGCCGAGGCGGTGAAGCGGCGGATGCGCAGCGCGCTGTCGAGGAAGACGGTCGCGATCTCCGAGCTGTTGATCAGGTTTTCCATGTCGCTGTTGGCCAGCACCAGATCCTCGAGGCGCGCCTGCAGCTCCCCGTTGACCACCTGGAGCTCCTCGTTCATTGACTGGAGCTCCTCCTTGGACGTGGTCAGCTCCTCGTTGGTGGACTGCAGCTCCTCGTTGGTGGACTTGAGCTCCTCAAGCGAGGCCTGCATCTCTTCACGGGCTGTCTCAAGCTCCGTGCGGGTCTGGCGCAGCTCAACTTCAAGGACGGCGTCCGGATGCTGCGCTTCAGCCTTGGGGCTGCGGCGTCTGGTCTTGGGCGGGTGGACCGGCGTAAACGTGATGAGCACGGTGTTGGTCAGGGGACCACCGTCGCGGACAGGGTCCACGGTCACGTCAACGACGATGAAGCCACCGACGGTGGATGGCACATGCACGCCGGGAAGAGCCACTGACATCTTGCTGGTGACGGCGCGCCTGAACGCGGCGGTGAGCGGGCCCCTGAGGCCGTCGCGGGCCATTGCATGAATATTCCAGTTCGCCTTGCCGGCAGCAGGCTCCAGATAATCGCCTGTCCGGCCGTTGATGTAGACGATGTCGCCGACCTGCCCGGTGAGAACGGCGGCAGGCGTGTACCTGTCCAGCAGCACCCTGTCGGCCAGTGCGCGGATTCCGCCCGCAGGCTCGGGCTCGGCGGACTCCTCCAACTCGCGAGGCTTCACCTTGAACGCCTGCGCGGGCCAGTCCACGACATGTCGCAGGTCGGTGACCCCAACCCGTCGGAAGATCCGCTCCTTAGGGCTGACAGGCTCAAACAGTTCACGCTGGTCTCCGATCGTCTCAGCCGTGCCAAGTACCAGAACACCACCCAGAGTGAGTGCGTAATGCAGCAGCGGGATGACCGTCCGCTGAAGGTCCGTGTCGAAGTAGATGAGCAAGTTTCTGCAGCTGACCACGTCCATCCGAGTGAACGGCGGGTCGGAGATCAGGTTGTGCTGCGCAAAGACCACCAGCGACCGGATCTCCTTGCGGAGCCGGAACCCGCCGGGCTCAGCCTCGAAGAAGCGATCCAGCCGCTCGGGCGAGAGGTCGGCAGCAATCCCAGCCGGGTAGGTCGCCCGGCGCGCCCGGTCAATCGCATCTGCATCAAGGTCCGTTGCGAAGATCTGGATGGAGCCGCCCCACCGTGGCTCGCACCGCTCAATCGTCTCCACCAGGGTCATTGCCAGCGAGAAGGCCTCCTCGCCGGTGGAGCAGCCGGGAACCCACACCCGAAGGTGCCGGGCCTCGCGCTTCACCGCAAGCAGGCCCGGCAGGACATCCTGTGCAAGCTGCTCCCACATGGAGGGATCGCGGAAGAAGCTGGTGACCCCGATCAGGAGCTCCCGATGCAGGAGGTCAAGCTCTGCATCGTTGTGAGCGAGGAACCTGGCGTAGTCCTCCACCGACTCGATGGAGTGAACGCTGATACGCCGCTCGATCCGCCGGATGATCGTGTTGCGCTTGTAGTGCGAGAAGTCTGCGCCGGTGCGCTGGCGCGTCAGCAGCAGGATCTGGTCCACGGCGCCGCCTGGGGCAATGGCTGCGGGCTGCGGCACCCCAGCCACCCTGTTCTTCATCCGCTCGAGGATCAGCCGCGGGAGTTCCTCAACCGCGGCCACCACGTCCACTACGCCAGAGGAGATGGCGTTGCGCGGCATCGCGTCAAACTTTGCGGACTCTGGGGCTTGGGCAAAGGTGAGCCCGCCCTGATCCTTGATGGCGCGGAGCCCAAGCGAGCCATCTGAGCCCATGCCGGAGAGCACCACCCCCACAGCCAACGCCTTGCGATCGTCGGCGAGCGAGCGGAAGAAGAAGTCGATTGGCAGCCGGAGCCCACGAGGCGCCGACGGCTCCAGCAGCTGCAGGATGCCGCCAATCACCGCCATGTCGCGATTGGGCGGGATCACAAACACCGTGTCAGCCATCACCGGCATGCCTGCGATGGCCTCAACCACCGGCAGCGCCGTCACCCGACCAAGCAGTTCCGGCAGCATGCCGTGGTAGGTGGGGTCAAGGTGCTGGATGACCACATACGCAAGCCCTGACGGAACCGCCACGCGGCTGAGAAACCCGTCAAGCGCCTCAAGACCGCCGGCC
>CAIXZV010000573.1 GCA_903924005.1 uncultured Chloroflexota bacterium
GTACGGGACAAGGTCATCCATGAACTGGCTTGTGTACTCCAGCCCGCGTGACTCCACCAGCTCCAGGGTGACGGGGCTGACTTCCCACGACGGCGACCGATAGCCCGTCACCGCGGCACCCAGACCGCGAAGCAGCTCCAACGCCCGGTCCAGCTCGTCGGCCTCCTCAGCAGGCGTCAAGACGGTGGGCGACGTGTGCGTGTAGCCGTGGACCGCCAGCTCATGGCCCGCCGCCACGATGCGCTCCACAGCTGCGCGATGCCGCTCCACGTTGATCCCAGGCACAAAGAACGTAGCCCGCACGCCGTGCACGGCAAGCAGGTCCAGGATCAGCGGCACGGCCACCTTTGGGCCGTAGGTGCCCTGGGAGAGCACACCCGGTTTGGACCGGTTCTCAGGCGTGCTCTCCCAGACCGCCTCCGCGTCCACGTCAAACGTGAAGGCGGCAGCGGATGTGCGGCCGTCAGGCCATGGGAATTGCATCGGCTCCATCAGCCCTCGGCGCCGCTGGCGTCAACCACGATGGGTCCGGCGTTGCGCACGGCCTCAGACACGCCCGCCGCGTACTTGGCGAAGTTTGCGTGGAACATCGCCGCAATCTTGCGGGCCGTCTTGTCGTATGCGTCTTTGTCCGGCCAGGTGTTGCGCGGGAAGAGGACCTCGTCCGGCACGCCCGGGACGTGGGTGGGGATGGCCACGTTGAAGACCGGGTCCATCACAAACTCGGCGTCCTCCAGTTCCCCGTTGATGGCCGCGCGCGCCATGTTCCGGGTGTGCGTGATGTTCATGCGGTGGCCGGTGCCGTACGCACCGCCGGTCCAGCCGGTGTTGATGAGCCAGACCGGCACGTCAAACGTGTCAAGCCGGTCCATCAGCATGTGGGCGTACTCGCCCGGGTGGCGCGGCAGGAACGGCTGGCCAAAGCAGGCGCTGAACGTGGCAGACGGCTCCATCACGCCAATCTCGGTGCCGGCGAGCTTTGCGGTATAGCCACTGATGAAGTGGTAGGCCGCCTGTTCGCGCGTGAGCTTGCTGATGGGCGGCAGCACGCCAAAGGCATCGGCCGTCAGGAACACCACGTGCTTGGGCCCGGGGGCGACGCCCGTGGGGTCCGCGTTGCCGATGAAGTGGAGCGGGTACGCAGCGCGGGTGTTCTCGGTGTACTTCTCCGAGTCGAGGTCCAGCTCGCGGGTCTCGGGGAACATGTCGGTGTTCTCGAGGATGGTCCCGAAGCGCTTGGTGGTGGCGAAGATGTCCGGCTCGTACATCGAGGACAGCCGGATGGTCTTGGCGTAGCAGCCGCCCTCAAAGTTGAACGTGTAGCCGTCGCCCCAGCCGTGCTCGTCATCGCCGATGAGGCTGCGGAGCGGATCGGCCGACAGGGTGGTCTTGCCCGTGCCGCTGAGGCCGAAGAAGATGCAGGCATCCCCGTCCTTGCCCACATTGATCGAGGAGTGCATCGGCAGCACGCCCTCGTCGGGCATGAGGTAGTTCATGACGGTGAACGCGGACTTCTTGATCTCGCCCGCGTACATCGTGCCGACGATGATGATCTCCATCCGCTTGAGGTGGAGCAGGATGGCCGTGCCGCTCCGGGTCCCGTCGGTCTCCGGGTCCGCCTGGAAGCTGGGCACATCGATGATGGTGAAGTTGGGCACGAAGCTGGCGAGGTCCGCCCGCGCAGGCCTTCGGAACAGGTTGCGGGCGAAGATGCTGGCCCACGCGGTCTCGGTGTAGACGCGGAGTGACCGGCGGTGCTTCTCGTGCGCGCCGATGTACATGTCCTGCGCGTACAGCAGATCGGAAGACACACGTCTGAACTCCAGTCACA
>CAIXZV010000574.1 GCA_903924005.1 uncultured Chloroflexota bacterium
ATGGTTGGGCGGGTGGACGACTGGATGAGCGTCCTCGTTGGACGAGACGACATCGCGTTGCACCCAGCTGCTGTCAGCTGGTCTGGTGTTGCGGTGTTCAAGCGCGCTTACAACATCTACAAGGAGCGCGGCTACCGCACGCGGCTGATTTCGGCGGCGTACCGCCACCGGCTCCACTGGACGGAGTTTGTCGGCGGCGACGTCATCCTCACGATGCCGTATTCCTGGCAGACCCGGTTCAACAAGAGCGGCATTGCCCCGGAGCTCCGCATCGACAGCCCGGTTGACCCGCAACTCATCGACGACCTGATCCTGCGTGTTCCGGACTTTACCCGCGCCTATGAGCCCGACGGCATGGTGCCGGCCGAGTTTGAGTCGTTTGGGGCGTCCGCCAGAACGCTGCGCTCGTTTGTCCAGTCCTACCACGATCTTGTGGGCGTGGTTCGGGACATCATGCTTCCCAATCCCGACGTACAACAGGCCTAGGCAGGGCCAGATTCCCGGGAAACGCACGACTCCCGTACTGCCGGGACATTGACGCGCCCGGCTATCGTTAGCATCAAGAACACCCAGCAGCCAATCCATCCCGGTCTGGTGTACGGACCGGCGACGCAGTCTAGGAGGCAACCCGCGTGGCCATCGAAGCCCCGACACTCCCGATCATGAGTCACTGGATCGGCGGCAAGGCCGTCGCTGTCCCGCTTGACGCCACGGGTCCCATCTACAACCCGGCCACCGGCCAGGTGATTGCCCGCGTGCCGCGCGGCGGCGTTGACGAGATCAACACCGCGGTCGAGTCTGCCAAGGCCGCCTTTCCGGCCTGGCGAGACATGCCGCTCATCGCGCGCAGCAACATCTTCTTCGCGTTCCGCGCGCTGATGTTTGAGCACGCTGACGATCTGGCCCGCCTGATCACCCGCGACCACGGCAAGACCTTCCCGGATGCCAAGGCAGAGGTCCTCCGCGGCATTGAGACGATCGACTTCGCCTGCGGGCTGCCGGTCCACCTGTCGGGCATCATGACCCCCAACGTCTCCACCAAGGTGGACACGTTCACGCTGCGCGCGCCGCTGGGCGTTGTGGCGGCCATTACGCCGTTCAACTTCCCGGTGATGGTCCCGCTGTGGATCTACCCCATCGCGCTGATGGCCGGCAACACCGTCATTCTCAAGCCGTCCTCCCACACGCCGGGCGCCACGCAGCTCCAGGCTGAGCTGTGGTCGAAGGCCGGCGGCCCCGCGGGCACCTTGAACGTGGTGTACGGCGGCAAGGAGGCGGTTGCCGCGATCGTCGAGCACAAGGACATCAAGGCGATCCAGTTTGTCGGCTCCACCAAGGTTGGCCGCTACGTCTACGAGGAAGGCACCAAGCGCGGCAAGCGCGTTGGGTCCTTCACCTCGGCGAAGAACGCGATGCTGATCCTGCCGGATGCGGACATGGATCTCGTTGCTGACTCGGCGGTTGCGGCGGGCTTCGGCTCCGCCGGCGAGCGCTGCATGGCACAGACGCTGATGGTTGCCGTGGGCAACACCGGTGAGAGGCTGCGCCCCAAGATCCTTGAGCGAATCGCCAAGCTCAAGATCGCCAACGGCATGGAGCCGGGTGCCGATATGGGCCCCATCTACTCCAAGGAGCACCGCGAGTCCATCATCAAGTGGATCGGCGTCGGCGAAGACGAGGGTGCCGAGCTGGTGGTTGACGGGCGCAAGTTCACCAACCCGGACGCTCCAGAGGGCTTCTTCCTGGGCGTCAGCATGTTTGACAACGTCACCCCGGACATGAAGATCTTCAAGGAGGAGATCTTCGGCCCGGTCTTCGGCATCGTGCACGCGGCAACGTTTGACGAGGGCCTCGCCCTCATCAACAGCCACAAGTACGCCAACGGGACCGCCGTGTTCACCACGGACGGCGGCGCGGCCCGCCGGTTCAAGCTTGAGGTTGAGGTCCCGATGATCGGCGTGAACGTGCCGATCCCGGTGCCCGCGGGCTTCATGAGCTTCTCCGGCGCCAAGGAGTCCGCAATGGGCGACCTGGCGATGCGCGGTGAGGACGGCGTGCGCTTCTTCACCCAGCAGAAGATGGTCACCGAGCGCTGGCCGGAGCCCGGCAAGCAGGGGCCGCTGAGCCTCGTCTTCCCCGGCAACTAAGCCGGCGCCCGGACCTTGACCAGGTCATAGCGCAGGGAGCCGGTTCTGGGCCGTTGGGTCTGGACCGGCTCTTTGCTTGTCAGCCAGTGCCAGCGTTCCACAACGTGCCCAGCAGGAGGTCTCCAATGAAGATCGCGCTTATCGGGGCAGGCCGGATTGGCCAGCTTCACGGGCGACTTGTCGCCGCTCAGCCGGGTGTGGACGAGGTCATCGTCTACGACGTCGTCACCGCCAACGCGGAGGCCACAGCTGCTGCGGTTCACGGCCGTGTGGCACCCTCGGTGGACGCTGCCCTGGCTGCCGCGGACGCCGTGATTGTTGCCGCGTCCACGCCAATGCACGCCACCCTTGTCTCGCAGGCGATCGAGGCCGGCAAGCCCGTCTTTGTTGAGAAGCCGCTGGCCTTTGACCTGCCCGAGACCGTTGCGCTGGTGGCCCAAGCCGAGAAGGCAAACGCCATTGTCCAGGTGGGCTTCCAGCGCCGGTTCGACCCGGCGTATGTGGAGGCCAAGCGCCTGCTGGACACGGGCGAACTGGGCACGCTCTACATGGTCCGGCTCATCGCCCACGACCACACGCCCCCGCCTGACGCGTATATCCCCGTGTCCGGCGGCCTCTTCCGGGACTCGTCCATCCACGACTTTGACGCGCTCCGCTGGCTCACCGGCTCCGAGATTGTCGAGGTCTACGCCACAGGCGCGGTCCGGAACTTCCCGGTCTTCGCCCAGTACGACGACGTGGACACGGGCGCCTGCATCTTCACGCTGGCAAACGGCGTGATCGGGTCGCATGCCCAGACGCGGCACAACCCGCTGGGCTACGACGTGCGGATGGAGGTCATCGGCTCCAAGGACGTGGTGTGCGTGGGTCTGGATTCGCAGACGCCCATGCGCTCGCTGGAGAAGCGCGCGCCGGTCATGGCCAGCCCGGCCTGGGACTCGTTCCTGGACCGGTTTGAAGAGGCGTACCGTCTGGAGCTCCTCACCTTCCTGCGGGTTGCCCGCGGCGAGATCCCCAGCCCCTGCACGGCGCGTGACGCGATGCAGGCGATGCGGGTGGCGATCGCCTCAACCATCTCGCGCAAGGAGCACCGGCCGGTCCGGCTCGACGAGCTGCCCGAGTAGGGGAGCGGCCCCGGCCGGGCCCCTGGCCCCCGGCCCCCGGCCGCACCCCCGGCCGCACCCCCGGCCCCCGCTGTCGCCCTCCTGAGTTGCCCCTGACTCAGGACGCGGTTGTGCATGCGCGAGTCGCGGGCCGAAGTCGAGTTTCGAGGTTCGAGGGCCGCAGGCGGCTGACCGCCGTGAGTCAGGCGTGAATTTGGGCTGCCCGTCGACGGCCGGGAGGGGACGGTGCGGGCATCAGCCCTCGGCGGCGATGATCTCCGCAATCGTGACGCGCCGGCCCTCAGCCGACGACAGCGCTGCCGCATCGATGATCCGCTGCACGGCCAGGCCATCGGCAAAGTCCGGCGAGGCAGGCGTCCCCGCAGCAACTGCCGAGACAAACGCCCGTGACTGGAAGTCGCCCAGGCGGAAGACGTCCTTGTACGTGTCGTGGACCACGTCGCGACGCGCTTCGCCCCAAATGTGGTCAGGAATCGGCAGCTCGTGCATGCCCTCGTCGCCAGGCTGGGAGCCGTCCACGCGCTGGACGCGGTCCCAGTCGTTGAGATGGTGCAGGGTGCCCGCGGAGCCGTGGAGCTCCATCTGGTGACGCTGGCCAAACGCTGAGGGCTCGTGCGCCACGGCAGAGACGTGGATGTTGCCCGTGGCGCCGTTCTCAAACTCCAGCAGGATGATCGCGGAGTCCTCGGTCTGTGTGTAGGGCGCGCCGTCCGGCCGGGGCTCTCGCGGCACGTTGTGGCCAAACACGGCGGTCACCGCGCGCACCTCGCCAAAGAACCAGCGGGCTAGGTACGCAAAGTGCGAGCCCAGATCGCCGGCTACGCCTGAGCCCGCCTCGTCAAGGTCAAACCGCCACATGTACTTGCCGTCTCGGGCGTACCAGGCGAAGTAGCGGAAGTTGAGGTGATAGGGCTGACCGATGTAGCCCTGGTCCACCAGCTCGCGCATCCACCGCAGACCCGGCATGTGGCGGTAGGTGAACGGCACCATCGTGATGAGGCCTTTGGCCCGGGCCGCCTCGGCAACGCGCCGCGCCTCGGCGGAGGTCAGCCCCAGCGGCTTCTCGCAGAGCACGTGGAGCCCACGCTCGATGGCGGCCAGCGCCACCGGGACATGCGTCTTGTTGGTGGTGAGGACGATCACGGCGTCAAGCGGCTCTGCGTCCAGCATCGCCTCAAGCGTGTCGTACGCGTTTGGGATGTTCCACTTGGCCGCGAACTCACGCGTGTGGTCCGGGCGCGATCCGCCCACGATGGCGCGCACATCCGCGAGGGGGTGTCGTGACAGCGGCGGCAGGTACATGGCATCGGCCCACCAACTGGTGCCCACGATGCCGATCCTGACCTTGTCTGCCACGGAACCCTCCTCGCCCTTGTGTGGTGGGCCGCGCTGTCGCGGCCCTAGACGCGGCCCAAAGCGCCAGCCCTAGACGCCGATGGAGCGAAGATACTCGCGATTGCGCCGCGCGCTCTCCTTTGGGTGGCCCATGCCCGGCAGCACGTCCTGCTCCACAACGATCCAGCCGTTGTAGCCAATCTCGTTGAGTGCGGCCAGCACGCCCGGGAAGTCCACGCAGCCCTTGCCCAGCTCGCAGAACACGCCGTGCCCGGTGGACTCAAGGCCGTGCCAGCTCTGGCGACGGGACTCCTCCATGACGGCGGGATCCGCGTCCTTGAAGTGGACGTGCCAGATGCGGTCGCCAAACTCTCGGACCGCGTCCACCGGGTTCTCGCCGGTGCCAAAGCGCCAGTGGCCGGTGTCAAGACAGATCCCAAGCAGCGACGGGTCCGTCATGTCCAGCAGACGGCGGACCTCCGCGCCGGTCTCAATGAGCGTGCCCAGATGCGAGTGGATGACGGTGCGGACACCCGCTTCATCGTGCACGCGCCGCGCCAGCTCGTTCGCGCCGCGGGCGAAGACCTTCCAGCCCTCGTCGTCAAGACCCATCTCGGGCGTGACACGGCCGGCGTTCTGGCCCCGGACGGGGTTCCCGTACGGGTCGTTGCCGATGACGATCATGTTGTTCGAGTCGCCAACGGCTGCAAGCAGCTTGCCGATGCGGACCGCGTCGTCCGCGCCCTGCTGGTGACGGGACGCGTCCTGCAGCCAGGGCGTGGCAAAGGACGCCAACATGGCCAGGTTGCGCTTGGCAAGTTCTTCACGCAGCAGCCCGGGGTCGGTGGGCATGAAGCCCCAATCCCCAAGCTCGGTGCCGGCGTAGCCCGTCTCGACCATCTCGTCGAGCACCTTGGTATAGCCGCTGGTTTCACCGGCGACGTTCTCGATGACGCCCCATGAGCAGGGCGCATTGGCGATGCGGATCATGCGATCACTCCTGGTAGGTCACGGACTCCCAGCGCTCGCTGTCCCATGACCTGGTGATGGCCTCCTGGACACGGGCGACCTTGTAGGCCTCCCAGAAGCCGGGCTGGCCCTGGACGCCGGTGACAACCGACTCCAGGAACTTGAAGGCCTCGATGGCCTTGGTGTCGTCGTAGCCGATGGCAAGACCGGGCGCCGGGTTGAACTGGCGGTGCAAGGGATGGGCGGGGCTGCTGAGCAGCTCCGTGTAGCCGTCCTGCGCGGGGTTCCCGGTGTTGCGCCGCTGGAACTGGAGCTGGTTCATCGTCTCCATGTTCCACTTGAGCGCGCCGCGGGTGCCGTAGACCTCGAAGGACATGTCCACCTTTGCGCCGTTGATCACCCGACAGGCTTCCAGGATCCCCTGGGC
>CAIXZV010000575.1 GCA_903924005.1 uncultured Chloroflexota bacterium
CACTCTTTCCCTACACGACGCTCTTCCGATCTCCACACGAAGGCCGACGGCAACACCACGCCAAGGCCATATTCGGGCCAGTCTTGGGGGCGATGTGTGCGCCAACCGGCTTGACGGGTGTGCCCTTCGCACGGCAAGATATCTGTGTAATCGATTGCGGCGCTATGGAGAACTTCTGGAATGACCATCAGCCCGGCCCCCGATGGCGCGCGCGATGCAGTTCCAGGCCAATCAGCCGCCGCGCGGCATGACTTGCTCCTGCACGCGACAGCACCCAACCCGGATGGCGCCATCAGCCACGTGGACCCAGGGTTTGCCGGCTGGGATTACACCACCGTCACGGTCTACCGCCTCACCGCGGGCCAGAGCGTCACGCGCGGCGCGGACGATCAGGAGCGGTTGGTCCTGCTGCTCGAGGGCTATGGCACAGCGGTAGTGGGGGACAGGGATCTCGGCCGCATCGGCTCCCGCACCAGCGTCTTTGACGGACCCCCGCCACCCATCGTGCTTGTGGCGCCGGGCACTGCGTTCAGCCTGACGGCCGAGGGCGACGCCCTGGTTGCGGTGGGCTCTGCGCCGGGCGGCCCCATCAGCGTCAACCGCTATGTGGCCCCGGAAGACGTCACCGTGGAGGCACGTGGCACGGGCAACACCGCCCGCAGGATCCACCACCTCCTCGCCCCCGGCGCGGAGGCCGGCCGCCTCATCGCGTTTGAGGTCTTCACGCCCGGCGGCAACTGGTCCAGTTACCCGCCGCACAAGCACGACACGGAGAACCCGCCCGTCGAGGCGCGGCTGGAGGAGTACTACTTCTACCGCTTCGCCAAGCCCCAGGGCTTTGGGTTTCAGCGCGTCTACACCGCTGACCGCTCACTTGACGAGGCGATGGCGGTGACGGACTGCGACGTGGTGCTGGTCCCTGAGGGCTACCACCCCTTTGGCGCACCGGCAGGCTACGACGCCTACTACCTCAACATCATGGCCGGACCCAATCGGGCCTGGTTCTTCACCCTTGACCCGGACCACGCCTGGCTCATGAACTGGAGTCCGGCTGCCCCAACCGCCGCCCAGGAGGGCCCCGCCGCATGACTGCCGCCACGTCGTTCGTCCCGCTCCAGCGCATGGTGGAGGAGACCGACACCGACTACTGGAATGACTCCTGCGCCATTGCCGAACTGAGCCACGCGGTGCAACTGGGCGCCACCGGCGCCACGTCCAACCCGACGATTGTCGGCGAGGTCATGAAGAAGGAGAAGGACCACTGGGTCCCGCGCGTCCGCGAGATCACTGCGTCAAACCCAACCTGGTCCGAGGTGGAGATCACCTGGGCGCTCATCGAGGAGATGGGCGTCCGCGGCGCCGGGATCCTGGCGCCCGTGTTTGCGCGCGAGGATGGCCGCAAGGGCTTCCAGTCGCTCCAGACAAACCCGGCCAACTACCGCGATCCCGTCCGGATGACCGAGCAGGCCGTGCACTTTGCGTCGCTTGCGCCAAACATTCAGGTGAAGTTCCCGGCAACGGCCGCCGGCATCGCGGCGCTTGAGGAGGCGACGGCGCTTGGCGTCAACATCAACGCAACGGTTGCCTTCTCGGTGTCGCAGGCGATTGCTGCGGCTGAGGCGGTGGAGCGCGGCCTGCGCCGCTACGAGGCGGCTGGCGGCGACACGTCGAGGATGAGC
>CAIXZV010000576.1 GCA_903924005.1 uncultured Chloroflexota bacterium
AGGTGGTGGCGGCGGCGGCGCAGCCGGGAGCGGTGGCCGTGGTCGGGGACGTGCCCAGAGTGGAGCCATGGAAGATCTGCTCGCGGACATGGGCGGCGGGTCCGCCGGTCAGGGGGGGCGCACCGGCCGCGCGCACGCCCAGTTGCGCCAAGAACTCGAGGCCCCCACGGAACTGACCCTCGAGGAGGCCTACCACGGCACCACCCGGATGCTCGAGGTGGACGGCCGCCGGTTTGAGGTCACCATCCCTCGGGGCACCGACACGGGCAGCCGCATCAAGCTGTCGGGCAAGGGGCCAGGCGGCGCGGACGTCGTGGTCACGGTCCGTCTGGAGCCGCACGCGGTCTTCACGCGGCGCGGGGCGGATCTCGAGCGAGAGCTGCCGGTCACGCTGCGCGAGGCATTGCTTGGCGCGGAGGTCCCGGTGACCACGCTGAAGGGCCGTCTGCTGCTCACCGTCCCGGCCGGCGTCCAGACGGGCAAGACATTCCGCCTCAAGGGCCAAGGCATGCCGCACCTGAAGGGTGAGGGAACGGGAGACCTCTACGTGAAGGTCCGCGTGATCCTGCCTGCCGCCCTGGACGACAAGACCCGCGAAGCCGCGATGCACTTCTTCGATCTCATCCACCAGCCAGACCCGCGCGCCGACACGTAGACGCCGGCCGTACGAAAGACCCCAGCCATGCAACTTGACCGCTTTACCGAGAAGGCCCAAGAGGCCATCGTCACCGCCCAGCAACTCGCCGAGCGGATGGCGTCGCCCGTCCTTGACGCAGAGCACCTGCTCGCGGCACTCGTGGATCCGGACGACGGGATCCCAGCCGAGACCCTGCGCCGCCTCGGCACGGACCTCGTGGAGTTCCGCGGCGAGGTTGCCGCCGTGCTGGCAAGACGCGCCCGCATCCAGGGCGGCCAGTTGGGTCTGGACCCACGCGCCAAGCGCGTCGTGGAGCATGCCCAGGAGGAGGCGAAGCGTCTCGGTGATGAGTACACGTCCACTGAGCACCTGCTCCTCGGCGTGGCCGAAGCGGGCGGCGAGGCGCAGGCGCTTCTGGAACGTCACGGCGCCGGTCGCGAGGCGCTGCTCCAGGCGCTCAAGAGCGTCCGCGGGGGACAACGCGTCACAAGCCCCACGCCCGAAGGCACCTACCAGGCGCTCGAAAAGTACGGGCGAGACCTCACCACCGAAGCCCGCGCGGGCAAGTTGGACCCGGTCATCGGCCGTGACGAGGAGATCCGCCGCACCATCCAGGTCCTGAGCCGGCGCACCAAGAACAACCCGGTGCTCATCGGCGAGCCCGGCGTGGGCAAGACCGCCATCGTCGAAGGCCTCGCCCAGCGCATTGTCCGCCGCGACGTCCCGGAGACCCTCAAAGACAAGCGCGTCATCTCGCTGGACCTTGGCGCGCTCATCGCCGGCGCAAAGTTCCGCGGCGAGTTTGAGGAGCGGCTCAAGGCCGTCCTCAAAGAGATCAAAGACGCCGAGGGCAGGATCATCCTGTTCATCGACGAGCTCCACACGGTGGTGGGCGCGGGCGCTGCCGAAGGCGCTATGGACGCGTCCAACCTGCTCAAGCCCATGCTTGCGCGCGGCGAGCTCCACACCATCGGCGCCACAACGCTGGACGAGTACCGCAAGCACATCGAGAAGGACGCGGCGCTTGAGCGGCGCTTCCAGCCTGTCGTGGTGGACCAGCCCACCGTTGAGGAGACCATCTCCATCCTGCGCGGGCTGCGGGAACGCTACGAGGTCCACCACGGCGTCCGGATCACGGACTCCGCCCTGGTTGCCGCGGCCACCCTGTCCAACCGCTACATCACCGAGCGGTTCCTGCCCGACAAGGCCATCGACCTTGTGGACGAGGCCGCCAGCCGGCTGCGCATGGAGATCGACTCCATGCCAGTGGAGCTTGACGAGCTTGAGCGCCGCCGAATCCAGCTGGAGATTGAGCGCGAAGCCCTGCGCAAGGAGACCGACGACGCGTCGAAGACGCGTCTGGAGGCACTTGAGCGCGAACTAGCGGAGATTGGCGAGCAGGCGGGCGCCATGAAGCAGCGCTGGACCGCGGAGAAGGGCGCGATCGCCGCCATCCGGGCCACCAAGGCCGAGATTGAGCAGTTGGCCGTCCGCATCGAGCAGGCGGAGCGCGAAGCAGATTTCGGGCGCGCCGCGGAGCTCAAGTACGGCCGCGCCCGCGAGCTGGCCGAGCAGATGAAGACGCAGGAGGCGGCCATCGCCGCGCTGCAGGGACCGGGCGCCCTCCTCAAGGAAGAGGTTGGCGCAGACGACATCGCCGAGATCGTCGCCGCCTGGACCGGCATCCCCGTGACCCGGCTGCTGGAGGGCGAGCAGGCCAAGCTCGTCCACATGGAGGACCGCCTCCACGAGCGCGTGGTGGGCCAGGAGGAGGCCATTGAGGCGGTCGCCGACGCGGTGCGCAGGGCGCGAGCCGGACTCAAGGATGAGCGGCGGCCCATCGGCTCGTTCCTGTTCCTGGGGCCCACGGGCGTGGGCAAGACGGAGTTGGCACGGGCGGTGGCGCAGTTCCTGTTCGATGACGAGCAGGCGATGGTGCGCATCGACATGAGCGAGTACATGGAGAAGCACGCTGTCTCGCGGCTAGTGGGGGCGCCTCCCGGGTACGTGGGCTACGAGGAGGGCGGCCAGCTCACCGAGGCGGTCCGGCGGCGGCCATACCAGGTGATCCTGCTTGACGAGATTGAGAAGGCGCACCCCGACGTGTTCAACGTGCTGCTCCAGGTTCTCGACGACGGACGGCTGACGGACGGCCAGGGCCGAACCGTGAACTTCCGCAACACCGTTGTGATCATGACCAGCAACGTGGGGTCGCAGCAGATCTCGGCCACGTCCGGCCGGACAGGCGACGGGGCGTACGAGGCGATGAAGCGGGCCGTCACAGACCAGTTGCGGACGGTGTTCCGGCCGGAGTTCCTCAACCGCGTGGACGAGGTCATCGTGTTCCACGCGCTGACCGACGCGGATCTGGCAGCGATCGCTGCGCTGCTGGTTGCGGACCTGCAGCGCCGGATTGCCGCCACGGACCTGACGCTGGAGCTGACGCCCGCCGCCGTGGCGCTGATCGTGCGCGAGGGCACGGACCCGGCGTTTGGCGCTCGGCCGCTGAAGCGGACGATCCAGCGCCTGGTGGAGAACCCGTTTGCACGGGCGATGCTGTCGGGCACATTCCATCCTGGCGACGTCGTGACGGCTGACGCCAGCGCCGTGGGCGGGACGCTGGTGTTCCAGTCCGCAGCGGGAGGATCCGTGGTCAGCGAGGCGGGCGTCCGCCGCGACGCGCGGTCAACCCGGGAAGCGGTTGGCGCCGCCGCTGGCGGCCAGCAATCGCCATTTGACCTGCCATCGCTCGACCCGGACAACGGCCCCGACGGCGGTTCGCGGGTGAACTAAGCCGCGCCACAGGCCGGATATTCGCCCTTGACTCATGCTGGAGCTCGCCGTGCGGCGTTCGGCGCCGCACGGTCGGGTTGGGCGTTTGAGTCGTGCGTACAGGTCGCGGTCCTGAGTCACATGTGACTTCGCCGGACCGTGTGTCGCCGCGTTCCCCGCTACGCTGTCGGCCATTCGCCACGGCGTCCCCACCAAACCTGAGGCCTGCGACATGGACAACGACACCTCCGCGCTGCTGCGCTCAACGGCCGCCCACGCAGCTGACTACCTCGGCGGCATTGCCGAGCGGCCCGTGCACGCCACTGCGACGCGCGATGGCCTGCTCGCGGGGCTGGGCGGGGCGCTGCCCGAGGATCCGACGCCTGCCGCCGACGTTATCGCGCAGCTCGTCCGCGAGTCGGAGCCGGGTCTCGTGGCTATTCCGGGCCCGCGCTACTTCGGCTTTGTGATCGGCGGCTCGCTGCCCGCAGCGCTGGCGGCCGACTGGCTGACATCGACCTGGGACCAGAACGCGGGGATCTACGCCTGTGGCCCAGCAGCCTCCGTGGTTGAGGAGGTGGCGGCCGCCTGGCTGATCGACCTGTTCGGCCTGCCCGAGGGCAGCGGCGTCGGCTTCACCACCGGCTGCCAGATGGCGCACTTCACCTGTCTCGCGGCCGCCCGCCACGAGGTGCTGCGCAAGGCCGGCTGGAACGTGGAGGAAGACGGGCTCGCTGGAGCGCCCCGGATCGGCATCATCGTCTCCGCCGAGGTCCACGCCACCATCCCCACCGCGGTTCAATACCTCGGTCTTGGCCGCGGTCGGCTGACCACGGTAGATGCCGACGAGCAGGGCCGCCAGCGTCTGGACGCGCTGGCAGCGCGGCTGGCAGAGGCAGCGCAGGGACCGCTCATCGTGTGTCTCCAGGCGGGCAACGTGAACACAGGGTCCTTCGACCCGCTCGCGGACGCCATCACCCTCGTTCGCGCCCAGCGTCCGGACGCGTGGATCCATGTCGATGGCGCCTTCGGCATGTGGGCTGCGGCCTCGCCCAAGCTCCGCCACCTCACCGCAGGCATCGGCGGCGCCGACTCCTGGGCCACCGACGGCCACAAGGCGCTCAACGTCCCGTACGACTCGGGGATCGCGTTTGTCCGCGATGCCGGTGCCCACACACGCGCGCTGTCGCCACAGAGTGCCGCCTACATCGCGTACAGCGACGCGGAGCGCGACGAGTTCCGCTGGGTCCCGGAGTACTCGCGCCGGGCTCGCGGCTTTGCGGCCTGGGCAGCGTTGCGGCAACTGGGGCGGCGCGGCGTCGCCGAGATGATCGAGCGCCAGGTCGCCCTCGCCCAGCGGATGGCGGCCGGGCTTGTGTCGCCAGCGGCGGCCGGGGCGGGCACCGTGATCCTCAACGACGTCGTGTTCAACCAGGTGCTGGTGCGCTTTGGGACCGACGACCGGACGCGCGCCGTGATCCGCGCCGTGCAGGACGACGGGACGTGCTGGCTGAGCGGGTCGACCTGGCACGGGATGGCCGTGATGCGGATCTCGGTGTCGAACTGGTCAACCACGGAGGACGACATCGATCGCTCCCTCGCGGCGATCATCCACGCCGCCCGCAGCGTGGGCTGAGGCGAGGCCGGACAGGTGCGGTTCGAGGAGGCGGTCGCGAGGCTTCGCGTCCTGCCCGATGTGCTGCCCGACGGCCCCGCCGAGCTGATCCCCGTTCTGGCCGGGCCTGACGGCCCGCGTCCGCGGCCGGACTGGGACGTTCCGCCCGGTGCAGCCCGACCAGCCGCCGTGCTCATCGTGCTCTACCCGGACGCCGCGGGCGAGGCGCACCTGATCCTCACGGAACGCACCGACCGTGGTGGCCACCACAGCGGCGAGGTCTCGTTCCCGGGTGGCCGTGTGGAGCCAGCTGACACGGACCTCATCGCGACGGCGCTGCGCGAGGCGGCCGAAGAGGTGGGGCTCGACCCTGCCGAGTGCGGTCTGCGCGTGCTGGGCGAGCTGCCGACGCAGTGGATCCCCGTCTCGAACTTTACGGTGGCGCCCATCGTCGCGGTGGCGGCACGACGGCCGACGATGCGGCCGCAGCCGTCCGAGGTGGCCGCGATCCTCGACGCGCCCGTGTCTGCGTTCCTGCCCGGCGCGCCGCTGCTCAGCGTTGAGCGGGAGTTGCGCGGCTTCCACGTCCGCTACGCCGCGTACCCGGTGGCTGGACTCGCCGTGTGGGGGATGACCGCGAAGATCCTGGGCGGCCTCGGCGCCTGGCTTGCGCGGGACGAGGATCTCGCGCCCGAGGCCTAGGCCCGCGACTGCGCGCACGCACATCAGCATTGACGCGAGTGCGATACTCGCCGCGCGTCCCGCACAGCTCGCGACGTCCCCGCGACCAACCTTGGCGATAGGTTCGGGCGGACGCTAGCCGCCCCCCGGAGAGGAGCGGGACGATGGGGACCATGGCTCGGCGGCACGGGCGCGCGCTGGTCTCGATTGCAGTTGCGGCTCTTCTCGCCGCCCCGTTGGCAAGTCCCGGGAGCGCGGCGGCGGCGGCCACGACATCCTCCGTGCGCACCGCGACGACCGCGGCCCCGGCGACTCCTATCGCCACCGCGATCGCCTCGAGCAACAGCCACACCTGCGCCGTCCTGACGGGCGGCACCGTCGAGTGCTGGGGTGGGAACGACTCCGGCCAGCTGGGCAACAACACCACCACGGCGAGCTCCGTCCCAGTGGTGGTGAGCGGGATCTCGACCGCCGTCGCCGTCGGTACAGGCGCGCACTTCAGCTGCGCCCTCCTCTCGGGCGGCGGCGTCGAGTGCTGGGGGTACAACACCGACGGTGAGTTGGGCAACAACGACACTGCGGAGAGCCACGTCCCGGTGGCGGTCAGCGGCATCACCGACGCGATCGCCATCTCCGTGGGCGGGTACCACACTTGCGCAATCCTGACGGGCGGCGGCCTCGTCTGCTGGGGGTGGAACGGCTACGGGAACCTGGGCGACGGCTCCAGTTCGAGCAGCCCCATCCCGATAGAGGTCAGCGGGGATCCGACCGTGATCGCCGTCGCCGCGGGCGGCTACCACACCTGCGCCGTCTTGTCGCTCGGAAGCGTTTCGTGCTGGGGGAGCAACGTGCACGGGGAGCTGGGCGACGGCTCGTGGTCAAACAGCTCGGTCCCGGTTGCCGTCAGCGGGCTCGCCGCCACCGCCACGGCCATCGCTGCGGACGGGTACAACAGCTGCGCCGTCCTGACGGGCGGAGGCGTCGCCTGCTGGGGGAGCAACGAGTACGGCCAACTGGGCGACAACAGCACGTCGGAAAGCAACGTCGCGGTGGCGGTCAGCGACATCACCACCGCCACTGCCGTCGCCGTTGGCGGCGGCCACGCCTGCGCCCGCCTGTCGGGTGGCGGGGTCGAGTGCTGGGGCTACAACGCTAGTGGCCAACTTGGCAACGACTCAGTCGCGGACAGCCACGTCCCGGTCGCCGTGAGCACGATCACCACGGCCACTTCCGTCGCCACGGGCGCCTACCACGCCTGCGCGCTCCTCGCCGGGGGTGTCGTTGACTGCTGGGGGTCGAACACCTACGGCGAGCTCGGCAACAACTCCACCACCGAAAGCCATGTCCCGGTGGCGGTGGTCTGGTGGGTGGACACGACGCCGCCCACGGGCGGCGGCGCGCCGTCCTTCGCGCTCGCGGGCGCGGGCAAGGTCACGACCAAGGTCCCGCTCACCCTGACTTGGGCGGCCGCGACAGACGCCGATTCCGGCCCAGTGGTGTACGAGCTCGAGACATCGTCCAACGCCGGGGCGATCTGGGCGGACAGCCCGCTGGCCGATCCCGCTGCAACCACGGCCGCTCTCTCGCTGGCACCCGGCACGTGGCAAATCCGCGTCCGGGCGTCCGACCAGGCAGGCAATCCAGGGGCCTGGTTCACGCGCACGGTGGTCGTCGCACTCGCGCAGGAGAACGCGACCGTCGTGAAGTACCTGACGGGCGCCTTCACGCGGGTCAAGCTCACCGGGAGTTCCGCCTCCTACGTCAAGTACTCGGTCACCGCGGGGCGCAGCGCCTCCTACACCGCCACCGGCAAGGTGTTCGCGTTCGTGTCCACCAAGGCGAAGGCCCGCGGCAAGGCGGCGATCTGGCTCGACGGCCACAAGGTGGCCACGATCGACCTCTACGCCGCGGCCACGTCGGCCGGCCAAGTCGTCTGGTCCAAGACCTTCGCGACCTCCGGCAAGCACACCGTCAAGATCGTGGTCTCCGGGGCGAAGCGGACCGCGGCCACGTCCAAGCGCGTGGACATCGACGCGTTCGTCGTGCTCAAGTAGCGCCCGGGGCCGCCTCGCCCACCCTGTAGTGCGGCGCGCATTCACCGCATGGTTGCCTGCAGGACAAGCCGCGCGACAAGCCTCGCCGACGAGCCCGCACTCGAAGATCGACGGGGCTGAGCCGCGCCTTCACGGCTGCCGTAGTCGCTCCATGCATGCGGCCGGTGCCACGGCGAGTCGGGCGGGCTGTGGGGCGGCGAGGCTGGTGCGTTACGGCATGCGCAACACTGGGGCCAGCCATGCAGTGCATACGGCGGGGCGGAAGGCCGGCCAAGCCTCAGTCCGGTTCGCCCTCGCTGACCTCAGACGTGGACCGGCGCCTCGGCCGCTCCGCCAGGTGCCCCTCGCCGCGCGCGACCGGCCGGGCAACCACGTCCGCAACCCCAGCCAGCCCGTCCACCGCCGCGGACAACTGGAGAGGGTCCTCCGCCAGCTCCACAAGGATCGCCCGCATCGGTGTCCCGTCCGTCCAGGCCGCGTGCAGCACGTCGGGCGGCCAGACCGCCGACTCGCCCGCGGCAATCCGGCAGCGCTCCTCGCCCACGCCAGTCCAGCCGCCGCCCTCGATCACCAGGAAGCAGATCCAGCGCGGGCTGGCGTGCGGCGCTAGACGCGCACGACGGCCAAACGCAAGCTCGGTGACCGAACCGGATGCCCGCGCCTCGATGACGCGGCTCTCCACCCCGTCGGAACCGGGCGGCCCGTCAGGGCGCCGGTGGCCTACCCCAAACCGACGGATCTCAATCGGCATCGGCGGCACCTATGCCCAGGGAGCCGGCGGGTTGTCAGTGCTAGCGGCGGCGGCGCCGGCGGCGCGAGTTCTTGGCGCGGATTGTCGCCTCGGGGTGGCTGAACCGCTCGCGCGAGAAGTAGCGCTGCTTGGCCAACTGGCGCTCGTACGCGGCAAAGTCCGGCGGGAAGCGGCGGAATCGGATCCAGACCGCGGTGCCAAGACCGGCCACCAGCGTGCTGATGACGATGATCATGTCGAACCGGAAGATCCAGTACACGATCATCATGCTGAACGTGATGATCGAGGTCCACAGGAGCCATTCGTACATCTGCAGATAGATGGCATGGCGGTGGAGTTGCCGAGTCCGGATGTTGTACACGACGATCGTCGCGACAAGCGCGATCAGCGACGCCCAGAGCAAAGGGCCATACAGATCCGGCACGGACCAGTCTGCATAAGGCTTGAACAAGTATTCCCAGGGCCAGAGCTTCACGCCAAGGTTCTCCGGAACAGCCGGTCGAGCCGGCCACGCTGATGGGCCTGCCGAGTATGCCACGCCCCCGCGTATACTCGGCGCCGATCACGCCTGACCGCGACAAGGTAGGCGAAACGATCAGAGACCACCCGGTTGGAGGTTCCGCGCAGGTGCGAGCGCTGCTCTCGGTTGCCAACCGCGAAGGGATCTCCGGGTTTGCCAGGGAGCTCCAGGCGCTTGGCGCCGAGCTGTACGCCACCGACGGCACCCGCGAACACCTTGCGGCCGATGGGATCGACGCCAAGCCGGTCTCCGAGCTCACCAACGTGCCCCCGCTGGTGGGCGGCCAGGTCCGCACGTTCCATCCCGCCGTCTATGCCGGCATCCTCGCCCGCCGCGACGCCCCGGACCAGTTGGCCCAGCTCACCGAGCAGGGTATCGGCCTGATCGACGTGGTCGCGGTCAACGTCAAGCCGTTTGCGCCAGAAGTTGGCCGGCGCCACATCGGCATCGACGAAGCAATCGAGATGATTGACGTTGCGGGTGCCGCCCTCCTTGGCGCCGCAGCACGCAATGCCGCGGGCGTCATCGCCATCCCGCGGCCGGACCACTACGGCTCGGTGCTAGAGGAACTCAAGAGCCTGGGCGAGGTCACAGCGGACACCCGGTACCGTCTCGCAGCGGACGCGTTCAGCACGGTTGCCGCGTACTACGCGGAGATCGCCGCGTACCTGAACCAGATCTCCAACAACACGTATCCGCAGCGGCTGGCCTTGGTCCTCGAAAAGGTGAGCGACCTGCCCTACGGCGAAAACCCGCACCAGCGCGCCGCCTTCTACCGCGAGACCACCCATCGCTCGCGCTCCATGGCGGATGCCACCCAGCTTGCAGGCTCCGCGCCCACGTTCAACAACCTGCTGGACCTTGACGCGGCCTACCGGATCGCCAGCGACTTCACGGGTCCCACCGTCGTGATCGCCAAGCACACGGACCCGGTGGGCATCGCCTCGGCCGACGAGTTGGTGGAGGCCTACCGGCGGGCGCTCGACACCGACCCTGTCGCCTCCTTTGGCGGCATCGTGGGCGTCAACCGGGAACTCGACGGCGCCACCGCCCGCGAGATCGCCATCAGCTCCTACGAGGCGGTTATCGCCCCCGGGTTCTCCGCGGCGGCCCTCGGCATCCTCCAGGCTAAGCCCGGGATGGAGCTGCTGGCGGTCCCGGCGCCCGTCGGCGACGGGCTGCGCGACTACGGCATCGCCAACCTTGACTTCAAGCGCGTCGGTGGCGGGCTGCTGGTGGAGGCGCTGGACTCGCTTGAACTCGACCGCGGTCAGCTGCAGGTGGTCACCCGGCGGCACCCCACGCTGGGCGAACTGACGGACCTGCTCTTCGCCTGGCGCGCCGTCCGCCATGTGCGCTCAAACGGCATCGTCCTTGCGCGCAACGGCGCGGCCATCGGCATTGGTGCTGCGCAGGCCAGCCGCGGCGTGGCCGTGGACATCGCGCTCCGCCGCGCGGGCGACCGGGCGCGGCTTGCCGTCATGGCGTCAGACGCCTACTTTCCATTTCCTGACGCCATTCAGATTGCCGCAAACGCCGGGATCACCGCCATCATTCAGCCGGGCGGATCCATCCGCGACGAAGTGGCAATTGAGGTGGCCGATCGACATCATCTGGCCATGGTCTTCACGGGTCGCCGCCACTTCCGGCACTGAACCGGGCCACCCAGGCCCCGCCGCCACCGCACCCACACCGCACCAGCGCAGGAGAGTTCCGATGGAAAAGATGCTGGCGCTCGAGATGGTCCGCGTGACCGAGGCGGCCGCCATCGCGTCCGCGCGGTTCATGGGCAAGGGCGAGCGCGACGAGGCGGACCAGGCGGCCACCGAGGCGATGCGCGCCACGATGGACGAGACCGACATCTTCGGGACCATCGTGATTGGCGAGGGCGAGCGCGACGAGGCGCCCATGCTCTACATCGGCGAGCAGGTTGGGCGCGGAGCGCAGGCGCTGCACGCCGCCGAAGTGGACATTGCGGTTGATCCGCTCGAAGGCACCAACCTCGTCGCCACCGGGCAAGGCGGGGCGCTCACGGTCCTTGCGGCGTCGGATCGCGGCGGGCTCACCCATGCGCCCGACACCTATCTCGACAAGCTGGCCGTCGGCCCGGTTGCGGCCGGGTGCGTGGACATCACGCTGTCGCCTGCGGAGAACTGCCACCGGATTGCCGAGGCACTCCGGCGCAAGGTCAGCGACATCACGGTCATCATCCTTGACCGGCCCCGCCACGCTGCGTTGATCACCGAGGTTCGCGGCACGGGTGCCCGCATCAAGCTCATCTCCGACGGCGACGTGTCGGCTGCCATCAGCTGCGCCGTGCAGGGCACGGGCGTCCACGCCGTGATGGGCATCGGCGGCGCCCCGGAAGGCGTCATCACGGCTGCCGCGCTGCGCTGTCTTGGCGGCGAGATCCAGGCGCGCTTTCGGTTCCGCAACGATGAGGAACGGGAGCGAGCGAAGAAGATGCTCGGCCACGCGGACGAGACGAAGGTCTTCAGGACCGAGGATCTCGCCTCAGGTGACAACCTGGTGTTCGCGGCCACGGGCGTGACCGCCGGCGATCTGCTGCAGGGCGTGCGGTTCTTTGGCGGCGGCGCCAGAACGCACTCGCTGGTGATGGGCTACCAGACCAAGCAGGTCCGGTTTGTGGACACGGTCCACATGTTTGACCGGGACCGGCCCCCCGCCGTCCGGCTCTAACGCAGGCGAGGCCTAGCTGAGCGGCAGCCAGCCCTCGCCGTCCCACACGGCAATCGGGCGCACCGCGTCCACGCCTTCGATCCCGCGCTGGCGGTCGGCCGCGGCCGCAACGGTCTCGCCCCAAAACGGCGGCACCAATCGAGGCGCGAGGTCCGAAAGCGGCGCCAGCACAAACAGCCGATGGCGGGCGTCGCGATGCGGCACAACGAGGGGCAGGGACGCCTTGGCCGGATCCGAGCTTTGGCCCTGCGGCGGACGGCTGGTGGCGATGGCATTGCGGCCAAAGACCAGGATGTCAAGGTCCACCTCGCGCGGACCCCAGCGCTGACGCGCCTGCCGGCCAAACGCCCGCTCCAATTCCTTGAGCGCGACGAGCAGGTCCGTGGCGCCGGTTGCCGGGTCGGGTCCGGCCGGCACGTCAAGCGCAACCACGGCGTTGCGGAAGTCGGGCTGGTCCAGAACGCCCACGGGCGTGGTGGCGTACAGGCGCGAAACGCCGCGAAGCCGGATCCCGGGCAGCGCGCCAACAGCGTGCACCGCCGCCGCCAGCGTATCGGCCGCATCGCCCAGATTCGCCCCCAGCCCGACATATGCCCGCACGCGACCTGCGATCCCCATCGACGCCCTCGCTAGACTCAGGGCCATGCCGCCCGTCACCGTGCTCATCCTTGCTCCGACGCTGCCTGACGGCGCCGGACACTTTGAGCACGTGCTCGATGCCGCGCGGACGGCGCTTGCCGAGCACCACCGGCACGGGTTTCTCGCGGCGGGTGCCTCCGAGGCGCTGATCCGACGTGAGCCACCGGACTCTACCCCGTTCGGCTCGCGACTCCAACGGCTCGTTCGGGGGTTGTCAAACTCAGGGCCTGCCGGGCTTGTGGTGCTGGGTGCAGGTTCCATCCCGCTGGCCGACGCGCGGGATCTGGCCGAATTTGTGGCTGCCGCCGCGGCCGATGCGCCCGGCGCCCTCGCCAACCAGCGGTACTCCGCGGACGCCATCGCGATCGCCCGGGCGGACGTGGTGCTCCCCGGGCTGCCGCCGGAACTGGACTCGGACAACGCGCTGCCGCGGTGGCTCGCCGAAGGCGCGGGCGTTCCCGTGGCGGACCTGCGGCGGCGGCGCCACCTCGCCATGGACGTGGACTCGCCGCTGGACGCGCTGCTCCTTGCGGACACGCAGGTGGGACCGATCCTGCCAAAGCTTGACGCAGCCGATGCGGGACTCGTCCTGGGGGCGATGGCGGCGCTGCGCGTCGTGGCGGCCGATCCCGGCGGGGAGCTGCTGCTGGCAGGCCGCGTGTCGTCGGCTGATCTCGTGTGGGTGGAGCGCAACACACGGTCGCGCACCCGGGCGTGGATCGAGGAGCGCGGCATGCGCACGGCGTCGGCCGGGGCGCTCGTGGGCCGGCCAAATCGGCGGCCCGTCCGCAGCGTGCTGGGCGAGCTGCTGGAGCGCGAAGGCGTCGGCGCCCTCGGGAGCATCGTCGCCTCGATGGCCGACGGCGCGCTCATCGACAGCCGCGTGCTGATGGCGCATCGGTTTGGCGCGGCAGAGCGCGGCTGGCCTGCGCCCGAGGACCGCTTCGCGTCCGATCTCCTTCTCGCAAACCGCGTTCGGGACCCGTGGCTGGCCGAACTGACCGCATCGGCGGCCGAGGCATCCGTGCCCGTGATGCTGGGCGCCCACGCCCTGGTGGGGCCGGGGGTGCGCAACGTGCTTGGCGCACGCCGGGCGGGTGGGGGCCACGCCGCCGGGTGGCGGGCCGGCGCATGACCTGGAGCCTGGAGCCCGGCTACCGGCGCGAGACGCTGCCGGATCCCGAGAGCGTGGGCGAGGACGCCGGGCTGGTGGCAAAGCTGCGCGACGAGATTGCTCTGACCGGGCCCATCACCTTTGCCCGGTTCATGGAGCGCGCGCTCTACGAGCCGGGTCGCGGCTACTACCGCCAGACCGCGCCGGGGCCTGGGACGGCTGCCGGCGACTTCATCACCGCACCCGAGGCACATCCCGTCTACGGCGCGGCCGTTGGCCGATTGGTGGACGAGGCGTGGGCGGCTATGGGGCGGCCGATCCCCTTCACCATCACAGAACCCGGCGCGGGGACCGGCGCCCTGGCGGAGGGGCTGCTGGGCGGGCTACGCGACATGGGCTCGGCGCTGGCCGCCGACGTTCGGTACCGGCCGGTCGAGGTGGAGCCCGCGAGGCTCGAGGCGCTTGCCGAGCGGCTACGGGTCGATGAGTTGGCCGATGCCCTCGTCGCGGACGACGCGCCAGACGACGAGGTCGAAACCGGCGCCGTCATCGCCAACGAGGTGCTCGACGCGCTCCCGGTCCACCGCGTCATCGGCCGGCCCGCCGGTCTGCGCGAACTGCTGGTGACCACGTCACCCGATGGCGGCTTCGTCTGGCACGAGGCCGAACCCAGCACGCCCGCGCTGGCCGCCCGGCTGGACGCAGAGGGCGTGACGCTCGCCGACGGGCAGAGCACCGAGGTCTGCCTTGGCATCGACAGTTGGCTGACAGGCGCCACCCGCCACCTCGCGCGCGGCATCGTGGTGCTGGTGGACTACGCAGCGGAGCCCGCCGCCCTCCACGGCGCGGCCAAGCCGGGCGGGACACTCCGCGCGTTCGCCCGTCACGCGGTGGGCGGCGACCCGTTCCGCCATGTCGGCCGCCAAGACCTCACGGCCACGGTTGACCTCGCGGCTGTCCGCGCCGCGGCAGCGAACGCAGGACTCACGCTCATCGGCGAGACCACGCAGGCTGAACTCCTCGCCGCCGCCTCCGCGCCGGCCAACGGCAAGCCTGGTCTCACGGACCCGTGGCTGCGCGGCCGGGACGCGTCACTCGCGTCCACGCTGCACCTGCGGTCCGCCCTCGCGAGGCTGATGGACCCGCGCGGCATGGGCGGCTTCCGCGTCCTCGTCTTTGGCCGCGGCCTCCCGGCCGACGTCCGCCTGCCGCTGCTCGACCGGGTACGCCGCCCTACGGCGTGATGCGGCACCCGGCGGCACCCGTCACCGACGGATCACCGGGCGCGCCGTCGGGACAGGTCACATCGGCCGCAAACGTCGCCCCCGTCAGGTCTGCGCCGGCAAAGGTGGCCCCGGTAAAGTTCAACCCTGTGAACGCGAGCCCCGCGAGGTACATGCCGTCAAGGTTCGCCCCCGACAGGTCCCGCACGGCAGTCGCGGGCGCGGTCCTGACGTAGTCCAGCTTCGCTTTCTCGAGGTGCAGCGCCCGCTTGTATGACGGGTCAAGGTCAGCCGAGACGAAGCTGGCGCCACTGAAGTCAGCCCCGGTCAAGTCGCCGTGGAGCGTGGACGCCTGTCCATCGGCGTTCGTGAAGTTGGCCCCGGTAAACGGCGCGCGGAGGTGGGTCACCTCCAGAACGGCCGTCGTGAGGTTCGCCTTGCTGAAGTCGCCCAGGACGCTGCTCGCCCCGTAGAGGGAGGCGCCGGTGAAGTCCGCACCGGTGAACGTCCCATCAAGGATGGCCGAGTCCAGGTCTGCTCCCACCAGCTTGATACCCGCAAAGTTCCCGACAAACGTTGTTCCTCGCGCCTGCATGCCGGACCAGTCCACTCCGGCGAAGTTGCCCGAGATCGTGGCAAACGAGCAGTCCGCCTTTGGGCCGGGCGTGCACTTGGTCCAGTCGACAGCCAACTGGGCGGCGCTCCGCGCAATGCCCGCGGTCGCCGATGGGCCGGAAGCGCTTGTAGGAACCTGGATGACGCCAACGGTGCCGTCAGAGAAGTCCTTCAGGTAGGTGAAGGCCCCGCCGCCGCCGATGGGCTTGCCGGCCGGACCCTCGGTCCACGTCACGCCGGCATCCTTGCTTCGCCACCAGCGCATCGACCAGCCCGAGTTCAGCTGGAATCCTCCTGCGTCGCGGCGCGGCTCAAACGACCGCAGGACCAGCCCGTCGGCGCCGGCCGTCAGCAGGTGTGACCCCGCGTCCACCGACACCCACGGACCCGGCCTGGGGTCGCCAGACCGGAGGCTTGGCGCACCATGCGGCAGGGGTGTGGTGGTCCAGTGGACGAGATCGCTCGTGGTGACCGCGTCCGCCCCTGAGGGACCAAGCGCAAGCAGCGTGCCGGCAGCTGCGCCGATGAAGGCGCTCTTCGACTGGTACTTGGTCTGGAAGGCCTGGTAGTCGCTGGCGATGGGGCAGTCGCCGGCCGATGCTGGCGCCGGATTTGGCGGCAGCAGCGCAGGTCCGGCAGCCGTGAGATCCACGGGTGTCCAATTCGTGCCCGCGGCATCGGCGCTCCATAGGCGAAGCTGCGCTCCCTGCCCAAGGTTCACGTTGGTGCCGCTGAAGCAGGCGAACTCCCTGCCGGCAAGGGCGAGCTTCCCGCCCACCTCGTAAACACCCGTTGCCTGTGTGGCCCAGGTTGACGTGAGGTCTGCGCCAACCGTCCACGTGCGACCGTCAGCGGAGCGCAGGGCCAGCGCGTGGCCCGTCTGCTTGGCGCCCGCATGGAAAACGGAGCCGACCGCCCAGAAGACACCGCCGCGGGTCATCACGTTGGTGAGGACCACGCGGCTCCCGGCCTCGCCGATGGCCTCCCTTGGGTCCAGGCGACTCCACGTCTGGCCGTCCGGGGAGAACCACAGGAAGGACGCTTCCACAAGGTCTCCCGAATCCTTTGGGCCACCGCTTGAGAACTGGGCCGATCCCAACACCACAATCCCGGCGTCAGCCGCCGTCGCCGCGAACGGCTGGATCCCCAGCCACCAGAGGGTTTTGTGCCCGGCGGGAGCGGCGAGCCCCTTCTGGTCGTCAAACGTGGTCACAACCCACGTGCCGTCCGCGGCGGCGGTTGCGACTGCGGGCCTGTTGCCCTTGCTCCCGAAGTAGTAGGTGGCGGCCCCCAATTGCGCGACGCCCGAGCCAAACCCGCCGGGGAGTCTGACTCCAGGGTCCGGAAACTGCACACCGGCGGGCAGCATGACTGGGCCGTCGGCCGGCGCGGTGGGGGTCGCTGTGGCGCCGGGCGCCAGCGATGGACCGCCGGTTGCGCCTCCCGATGGGGCCGGCGCACCGGTTGCGGCCGGGCCCGACGGGGTGGTGGACCCGCAACCGCCAACCACGAGCGCGGCGGTCAGGGCGAGCGCGGCAGCGCGCGTGGCGAGCAACATGGCGGCAGACCCCCGGGGAGCGACGATGGGTTGCGCCATCATGCGCCGGTTGCAAAATGGCCGTGCGCGCCGGCTGGCCACGCGCCATCATCCGCGCATGAAGCTGCATCCAAACCCTCCCCGGATGGTCACGGTGGTGCTCGCGGTTGCGCTGGGCGTCATCGGCCTGTCGCTTGCCTGGCCCATCGCGCCCGCCGTCAGCCTGCTGGCCCCAGTGGCTGACGCGGTCAAGGACTTCGGGGTCGCCTTCGATGCACAGCTCGGCTGGCTGTGCCTGTTTGCGTCGTCGGCGCTGCTCGTCGCCGGCTCCTTGCTCCCGGGGATCTGACCATGCGCAGTCGAAGCAACTTCGCACCCACCGCACCCACCATCATGGTGGCGCTGGTCCTCATGCTCATCGGGCTGCTGGGGACCTACGGGACCATCGTCCCGGACCAGGTTGGCGTGCTCGCCTTTGTCGTGGCAATCGTGCTGCTGCTGCTTGGGATGGTCATCCCGGGCATCTGAGGGCACACACGGGCATCCAAGGGCAAACAGCCCAGCGGCCCCTCCGTCGGGACCGGGCGTCACCTCCCGCAGGGGCCGTCCGCACCCCTCGCCGCGCCGTGGCGCGCTGCTAGAATGCCAACGCCGGGCCTAGCCATGCGGCTATGCGCGGTTGCAACCTGAACCGAGAACGCAAACCGGCACGTTGACCGGCCGCGTTCCACCTCGAGGGCCTCGTGACCGGGATCTGGTACGTCGTCGGGTTTGTCATCGCCGGTACGGGATTCGTCTTCGGGACGATTGGGCTGGCATGGCTGATCTCCCACCGCACCCGTGGTGATGAGCACAAGGGCTACCCGTACGAGTCGGGCATCGACACCTACGGCGACCCGCACGCCCGCTTCGGCATCTCCTTCTACATCTACGCCCTGATGTTTGTCGCGTTCGACATCGAGGTGGTGTTCATCTACCTGTGGGCCCTGGTGTTCCAGGACCTGCTGATGGGCGGCCTCATCAGCATGCTGATCTTCGTCGGCATCCTGATGCTCGGCCTCGCCTACGCCTGGCGCAAGGGAGTGCTTTCGTGGCGATGACCCCCGACGGCGACGGGGCGGCGGACCTCGTCCCCGCAGGCAGCGGCGACGTCACGTCTCCGATCATCGTCCCCAACACGCTGTGGACATCGGATCGTCCGGGCGCCTACCTGAGCACCAGCCCTGCCTTCACGCACCTTCGGGACCTTGAAGGCTCCGAGTTGGTGAACCGAGACAACGCGCGCTGGGGCAACCTGGAGGTCATTCCCACCAAGGCTGACCTCATCACGGACCTGATCCGCATGAACAGCCTCTGGCCGCTGCTCTCGGGTCTGGCGTGCTGCGCCATCGAGATGATGTCCGCGGCCACCTCCAAGAACGACATGGACCGCTGGGGCATGTTCCCGTTCCGCGCCTCGCCGCGGCAGGCGGATGTCCTCATCGTCGCCGGCACCCTCACCACCAAGATGGCCGGCCCCCTGGTCCGCCTCTGGGAGCAGATGCCGGAGCCCAAGTGGTGTGTCGCCATGGGTGACTGCACCTGTTCGGGCGGCCGCTACAAGCGTTCCTACTCAACCATTGAGGGGATCGATCGGGTCCTGCCCGTGGACGTCTACGTCCCCGGCTGCCCGCCCCGCCCAGAAGGCCTCATCTACGGGATGATGAAGCTGGGGCAGTTGATCAAGGAGCGGCGCGGCAACTGGCCAGATCACGCGGTCGCCCCCAACGTGCCCGAGGACGTCTAGGCCATGGACCGTTCCCTCAAAGCGCGCCTTGAGGCGCGGCTTGCTGACCATCTCGCGGGCCCCATCCGCCAGCGCCACGACCAGACCGAGATCCGGATCCGCCCGGCGGACCTGCTCGAGGTCATGCGGACGCTCCACGACGATCCGGACTTTGACTTCACAATCATCGCGGACCTGGCGGGCGTGGACACGGGCACCACGATGCAGGTGGTCTACCACCTGTGGTCCGCCAAGACGACGGACTGGCTCCGCATCATCGCTGAGGGCATGCCGCGTGAAGACCCGCGCATCCCGTCGCTCACCGGGCTCTGGCCTGGCGCCGAGTGGATGGAGCGCGAGACGTACGACATGTTCGGCATCATCTTTGAGGGCAACCGAGACCTGCGGCGCATCTACATGCCGCCGGACTACGCAAGCTTCCCGCTCCGCAAGGACTTCTACCTGCCCGATGACTCGGCACGCTCCCCCGGCGGCGGTGCCCGCCACGTGGAGCAGCCAAACGCGCCCGTCGTGACCAGCACGCGCGCGCCGCGCCGCACGGTGAGGGGCTGATCGCATGACCACCCCCACCGGCCTCGGCCACCACGCCTCAGAGGACGATCCCCGGATCATGCTCGACGGCCAGATTGGCCAGTACGAGCAGGTTCCGCCGTATCCGCCGCGCACAGAGCGTGAAGCGGAGTTCTACTCGCTTCGCGACGGCGAGATGTTCCTCAACATGGGTCCGCAGCATCCGTCCACGCACGGTGTGCTCCGCGTTGTCCTCAAGATCAACGGCGAGAACGTCGTGGATCTGGACCCGGTCCTGGGCTACCTCCACCGCGGCGTGGAGAAGCTCTGCGAAAACTCGGACTACCACCACGTCATCAGCCAGATCGATCCGCTGGAGTACGTCAGCTCGCTCTTCATGGAGTGGGCGCCGGTCATGTCGTTTGAGCAGCTGCTCGACGTCAAGGTGCCGCGCCGGGCTGAGTACATCCGCGTGCTCACCGGCGAGCTCCTGCGCGTTGCCAGCCACGTGCTCTTCCAGGGCTGGATGGCGCTGGACCTCGGCGGCCTCGCGCCCATCCTCTACAGCTTCATCGAGCGCGATGAGATTGTGGAGATGCTGGCGGCGCTCACCGGCCAGCGGATGCTGTTCAACTACTTCCGCATCGGCGGCGTCAACGGGGACCTGAACCACGAGTTCATGTCCCGCCTTGGCGACTGGATGAGCCGGGCGCTGGTGCAGCACGAGGCCAACATCGGCCTGCTCAACGAGAACGAGATCTTTGTCCGCCGCATGCGCGACATCGGCCGCCTCGACGGCGAGACCGCCAAGCGCATGGGCGTCTCCGGACCCAACATCCGCGCCGCCGGCGTCCCGTTTGACGTCCGCCGGGCGCACCCCTACTCCGTGTACCCGGAGCTGGAGTTTGACATCCCGGTTCGCGGTACCGGGCCCGCGGGCGGCGACTCGCTGGACCGCTACCTGCTGCGGCTGGACGAAGTGCGCGAGAGCATCCGGATCATCGACCAGTGCCTGCACAACATGCCCGACGGCCCCGTCATGGCCCGTCTGCCGCGGCTCATGCGCCCGCGTCCGGGTCGCGCCTGGGCAGCCGTTGAGTCGCCGCGCGGCCTCTTTGGCACCTACGTCATCTCTGACGGCACCGACCAGCCGTTCCGCATGAAGATCCACGACCCGTCCTTCGTGCACCTCCAGCTTGTGGGCATGTTGATGAAGAACAACCTGATCGCGGACACGATGGCCGTGATGGCCTCGCTTGACCCGGTCATGGGCGGTATCGACAAGTGACCGCCATCAGCAAATCCCTCGGTCAGGTGACCACCGCCGGCAAGGTCATCATTCCCCTGCTGCTGGTCATCCTTGTGGTTGGCCCCATCGCGACATACCTGCTGGCAACCGTTGCCGGGCCGGTCATCGTGGATGTGCTCAACTCAAACCTTGGCATCGTGCGGTTTGTGGTGGCCATCACGGGCGTGCTGCTGTTCAGCATCCCGGCCGCGTTCATCATCATCTACATGGAACTGAAGGTCATCGCCTTCATGAACCTCCGGATTGGTCCGGACCGGGTTGGCCCAAAGGGCGCCGCCCACTCCGTGATTGCCGGCCTCAAGGTCCTCACCAAGGAAGACTTCAGCCCCAACGCCGCGGATCGCACCATCTTCACGTGGGCGCCGGTCATCGTGTTCCTCACAAGCGTCATGACGTTCCTGGTCATCCCCTTTGGCCCAGGCCTCGTTGGCGCCAAGCTCAATATCGGCGTCCTGTATCTGTTCTCCGTGGGCGGCATGAGCGTCGTGGGCCTGCTGCTCGCGGGTTGGTCCAGCTTCAACAAGTACTCGCTGCTGGGCGGTCTCCGCGCAGCCGCGCAGGTGGTGTCCTACGAGATCCCGCTCACGCTGAGCGTTGTGGGTCTGATCCTGCTGGCCGGCACCCTGAGCGTTGACCAACTGGCGGCCAACCAGGCCGGCTGGTTCACCAACTGGTACGTCTTCCGCCAGCCGCTTGGCGCGCTGATCTTCTTCATCGCCGCCACCGCAGAGGCAAACCGCACGCCGTTTGACCTCACCGAGGCAGACTCAGAGATCGTCGCGGGCTTTGCCACCGAGTACTCAGGCATGCGCTTCGGCTTCCTGTTCTTTGCCGAGTACGTGAACGTGTTCATCATCTCGGCGCTCATGACGACGTTCTTCTTCGGCGCCTGGAACGCCCCGTTCCCGTTCCCGCACCTCACGGTTGCGCTGGATCCGGGGTCCTTGGGGATCATGTTGCCAATCGCCATTGCGGTTGGCCCACTCCTGGTCACCCTCGCGCTCGCCGTGCCGTTCTGGCTCATCCGCACCAAGGCACCCGCCTGGCAGGCGCTGCTCGCGGGCTTTGCGCTGGCCAACCTGCTTGCGTTTGGCGCCATCGGCCTGCTGACCTACATCAGCTGGGACTGGGTTGCCGGGCTGATCTGGTTCTTCGTGAAGTCGTTCATGTTCGTGTTCGTCTTCGTCTGGATGCGCGGCACGTTCCCGCGCGTCCGCGTTGACCAACTGATGGGCTTTGCCTGGAAGTGGCTGCTGCCCGCCTCGCTGCTCAACCTGTTTGTGACAGCGCTGGCCATCATCGTGGTGAAGTCCCTGTGAGCGTCCGATGAGCACTGTCCCCGGCATGGGCCTCCTCCGCGGGATGGGCCTGACCCTCACGCGGTTCTTCCAGCCCAAGGCCACCATCAAGTGGCCAGAGCAGCAGGCCGATGTCGCGCCGCGCTTCCGCGGCCGCCTCCAGCTGCTGTACGACGAGAACGGCTCGCTCAAGTGCGAGACCTGCTTCCAGTGCGCCCAGGCGTGCCCGGTTGAATGCATCGACATGGGCGGCATGGATACTCGCGGGCGCTTCCACGTCCACTGGGGTCCGGCCGAGACCTACGGCGAGCGGCGGGAGGAGTCGGCGCTGCGCCGCTCCGGCCGACCTGTCGCGGACGAGGCGTTCACCCGCTTTGCGGCGCTGGACCCAACGGCCGATGACGAGATCCTCGCCGCCCACGACGACGACCCGCGCGAGATGCTCGCCATCCTTGAGGAAGTCCAGGGCGTCTACGGCTACCTCCCGGTTGCGGCGCTCAAGCACATCGCCCGCACCACCGGCGCCTGGTACGCAACCGTCTACGGCACCGCCACCAGCTACCGCCACTTCCGGTTTGAGCCGCCGTCCGTCGCCACAGCGGCGCCCGCGGGTCAGGGCCAGAAGGTTGCCGAGGCGGGCTACCTCGCCGCGCTGGACTCTGCGCTCCGGTTTGACGGGAAGGCCGCCCGATGAGCTTCCTCACAACGCCCCCCGCATGGCCCAAGGTCCTTACCGGCCGGGTCGACATGCTGGCGGCGGACCCGTTCAGCCTTGACACGGCCGTCCGCACCGGGGCCTTTGGGGCCCTGAAGAAGGCCGCGGGCCTTGGCGCCTCGGGCACCATCGACCTTGTCGCCGCTGCCGGTCTTCGCGGCCGTGGCGGGTCCGGCTTCCCTGCGGCCGACAAGTGGCGCATGGCCGCGGGCATCGAATCGGACCAGCGCTATCTGATCGCCAACGGCTATGGCGCAGACCCGGGATCCCACACGGATGCCTCGCTGCTTGCCGCAGACCCCTGGGCTGTGCTGGAGGGCATGGCGATTGCCGCGCTCGCCATCGGCGCCACGGACGCGATCCTTGCGGTGCGGGCAGACGATGCTGCGCTGGTCGCCAAACTTGAGGGAGCCGTCCTTGCCGCCGAAGAGGCGGGCTACCTTGGCGATGACGCCGCGGGCTCCGGCCGCCGGGTGACCGTGACCGTCCGCGCGCTGCAGGGCTCCTACATGCTGGGTGAGGAGACCGTCCTCATCAAGGCACTTGAGGGCCGCCGCGCGCAGCCCGATCAGCGCCCGCCGTATCCGGCCCAGCGCGGGCTGTTTGACCGGCCCACGGTTGTGAACAACGTCCAGACCCTTGCGGCTGTCCCCTGGATCGTCGCCAACGGCGCAGAGGCCTTCGCCGCAATCGGCGCAAGCACCTGCCCGGGCACCGTGCTTGTCCAGCTCCGCGGTCCTGCGGGCGGCGGCGTTGCCGAGATCCCCACCGGCACCCCGCTTCGGGCCCTCGTGGACCTTGCGGGCGGCGCAGGTTCCCACGGGCTCAAGGCGCTCCTGGTTGGCGGCCCCACCGGCGGCATCCTGCCCGCTGAAACGCTCGACACGCCGTATGAGCCCGCGGCTCTGCGTGCAGCCGGCGCCCACATGGGCTCAGGCTCCGTGGTGATCGCAGACCAGCGCGCCTGCGTCGTGGATCTGGCCCGGCTCCTCACCCGCTACGCCGCAGATCAGGCCTGCGGCAAGTCCATCCCGTGCCGCATCGGCCTGCGCCGTCTCTCAGAGATTGGCGACCGGATCGCGGCCGGCAAACCGCGTGCCAACGATGCCGTAACCCTTGGGGACCTGGCGCACGATATCGCAGCCTCCGCCCTGTGTGACCACGAGCGGACTGCCACCCTGGCGCTGTCCGCCACGCTCCGCTACTTCCGCGCCGAACTTGACGACCACCTGCTCCGCAGCACCTGTCCCGCCGGCGTCTGTACGCCGATTGCGGTCGGGAGCGCCTCGTCCCGGGGAGCCAGCCGATGACCGATCTGATTGTCCGACCCGCCGGCGACGTGCCGATCCCCAACCGCGAGGTTCGGCCGGATCTGCCGTCCAAACTGGACACCATCACCGCGCGAGACGATTCCCTCGCGGAGCGCCTGATCACCACCCAGTCCCCGCAGCGCCCGCAGAGCACACCGCGGATCCGCATCGAGGTTGACGGCCGGCTCATCGAGGGCCTTGAGGGCCAGACCATCCTCGAGGTCTGCCGCGACAACGGCATCGAGATCCCGACGCTCTGCTACGAGCCCAAGCTGCCGGGCTTTGGCGCCTGCCGCATGTGCGTGGTTGAGGTTGAGGGCGAGGACGCCCCGCCCATCAGCTGCTCTCGCGAGGCCGAGGCGGGCATGGTGGTCCGCACCCAGACCGACGAGCTGCGCAGGCTTCGCAAGACCAACCTTGAGTTGATCTTTAGCGACCACAACGCCTACTGCCTGCCGCCCTGCCAGAACAAGTGCCCCAGCCACATCGACATCCCGGGGTTCCTCAAGGCAAACGCCGAGGCAAACTGGCGCGAGTCGGTGCGGATCTTCAAGCGCACCATCCCGTTCCCCAGTGTCCTTGGCCGTGTCTGCCCCGCCCCGTGCGAGGAGCACTGCCGTCGCGACGAGGTGGACGAGGCAATCGCCATCCGCGACAGCCACCGCTACGCGGGCGACCAGGTCCTGCGCGCCATGCACGAGGACGGCATCGAGCCGCCCCTCCCGTTTGAGAAGCAGCCCGCATCCGGCCGCAAGGCCGCGGTGATCGGCTCCGGCCCTGCCGGCATGTCGGCCGCGTTCTACCTTGCGCTGGCCGGTCACGAGGTGACGGTCTTCGAGCGTGACCCAGCCGCTGGCGGCATGCTCCGCTACGGCATCCCGCAGTACCGTCTGCCAAAGGCCGAGATCCTCGAGAAGGACTACGAGGCGGTCACACGTCTTGGCGCCACAGTCCGCTGCGGTCAGGAGTTGGGCAAGGACTTCACCCTCGACGACCTGCAAAACC
This sequence comes from uncultured Chloroflexota bacterium, assembly GCA_903924005.1. Lineage (GTDB taxonomy): Bacteria > Chloroflexota > Limnocylindria > Limnocylindrales > CSP1-4 > CAIXZV01. The sequence continues at coordinate 24,792 of CAIXZV010000576.1, forward strand.
AGGGCTTCGACGCGGTCCTCCTCGCCATCGGCTGCTACGACACCAACAAGCTGGGCATCCCCGACGAGGACGCAGACGGCGTCATCGACGGTCTGGAGTACTTGCGCACAGCCA
>CAIXZV010000577.1 GCA_903924005.1 uncultured Chloroflexota bacterium
AACTTGCCGTGCAGGAGCTGCGCAAGCTGTCGCTCTACCGCTTGGATGGCCCGGTAACGGTGGACGATGTCCGCGCGCTTGTCCCTGCGGCAGTCCCGGATTCCGCATGGGCGTTCCTGGACGCCGCGTCCACGCGCCGGATCGCGCAGGTGGCGCCCCAGCTGGACCGGCTGCTGGAGACCCAGCCCGAGCCCGTGATCCTGGTCCAGCTCCACCGGCGCCTGCGGAGCCTGCTGATCGCGGCCGACCACATGTCGGCAGGTGGCACCCCAGCGGGGCTGCTCAAGCTCCTGGGCGGGTTGCCGTTTGTGGCGGACAAGACCGCCCAGCAATCGCGCAACTGGACCGTGGCGGAGCTGGAGACCGCAATCGACGGCCTGCTGGAGCTTGATGCAACCCTCAAGGGTATTGGCGCGACAGGCGCCACCGATGCCCAGCGCCGCATGGCGTGGATCACGTGGGCGGCCACCTGCGTGGCGCCATCGGGCGATCGGAGCCGCCGCTAGAGGGCGGCGCTAGGACGAGGCGCGCTCCCCCAGCGTTGTGTCGCTCTCAATCGCGAAGATGCAGCGTCCCTCACCCAGATCCAGCGCATCGATCAGGTCGGGCTCAACAAAGAGCTGGCTGCAGGTGGAGCACAGGCTGCCCGGGACTGCGAAGCACAGCAGTTCCGAGCCGTCCGGCATCCGGAACGTCGTGTCGTAGATAGACACAGCGACCCGATCACCACAGACAGGGCAGCAGACTGACCGGCTCGACATGACGAACGCCCCGGTGGCGTCAGCCCCAACGGCCAACGACCTGTCACGGATCCTAGGAAACGCGCGCGGCCCCTGACATGACCCAGGGGTACCAACCCCGGCCGTACTCAGCCGGCCATGTGCGCCAACGCCCCGGGACCGGACCGGACGCAGGACCTCACAGGACCTACCAGGTCCGGCCCGCACCCATCGTTGGGCATAGGACCCAACCTGACCGCACCTACTGGACGCGGACCACCACGCGAGCGGCTGCCCAGTGCTTTTCCAGCTGGTAGTAGTCCCGCTCTGGCGGCGTGAACACGTGGACGATGACCGAGCCAAAGTCCACCAGGACCCAGTGCGAGCCCGGTGTCCCCTCGCGGCCGATAGGCCGGACCTTCTCGTCGCGCAGACCGGAGATGATCCCGTCGGCGATCGCGCCGATCTGACGCTCTGACCCGCCGGAGCAGATCACGAACGCATCGGCCAACGTTGTGAGGTCGCCGAGGTCCAGCAGCACGATGTCGGCTGCCTTCTTGTCCTCCGCAAGCTCGACGATCCGGCGGGCAAGGTCAAGCGGCGCCCGGTCCCCGGCGGGCACCGGTGTGTCGCGGGCAGGTAGGCCGTCCGGGCGCGGAGAGCTGGTGGACTCGGGTTCGGTCACGTTGGCGGGATCCTCCATGGAAGTCATGCGTACAGGTGGTGGTTGGCGATGTAGGCCGCAACAGCGTCGGGCACGAGATACCGGACGGAGCGCCCAACTGCGGCTCTGCGCCGCACCACGCTACCGGAGATCGGCAGGAGGGGCCCGGGCAAGAACGTGGCGCGACCGCCGCGGCCGGGGAACCGAGCCTCAAGCCAGGCCGTGTCCAGCACATCGTGCCCCGCGCGCGGCACCACCGCAAGACGCGCCATGTCCAGCACACGCTCAGGCGACCGCCATGTGGCAAGACCTGCGAGCGCCTCGGCCGAGAGGATCAGCCAGGGCTGGCGCAGACCGTCCGCGAGCAGCGCCTCAAGCGTGTCAACGGTGTACGAGGTGCCACCACGACGGAGTTCGACGTCGCTTGCGGCGAACGCCGGGTTGCCGGCGATAGCCAGCTCCACCATGGCGAGACGATCAGCCACCGGCGAGACGGGGCGACCGGGCTTGTGCGGGGGCGTTGCAGCGGGGATGAACAAGACGCGCTCAAGACCAAGCGTCTCGCGGGCCTCTTCAGCGATACCGAGATGTCCGTGGTGGATGGGATCAAATGTGCCGCCAAGAATGCCGACGGAGCCGGGCACAATCGGCGCGGGGGGCGTTGGCGATGCGCCGGCTTCGGTCACTCGCCGACCTCGGCGGGCTCCCAGGCAAGGACCGTGATGCCGATCCTGACATCGTCGCCGGGTCGGACGCCCGCACGCCGCAAGGCCGCATCGATACCGGTCTTGAGCAGCTCGCGCTGGAAGCGCTCCCCGGACTCCTCGTTGTCGAAGTTTGTCTGGCTGACGAGGCGCTCGATCCGCTTGCCGTGGATCACGTGCATCCCGTCTGCGTACTCAAGGGTGAAGCCGTCGCCGGCCGCCTCAAGCTTGTGGATCACGACGCCAGCCGGATCCGGCGGGGCAGCAAGCGTGGCCGCATCGGGCAGCAGAGCGCCCACCGCCTCGCGCAGCTCGCCCAGGCCTTCGCCGCTGTCGGCGGAGATGGCCACAACGGCGCGGCCCAGGGTCCGCATCGCAGCCGCAAACACGGGCCAGGACTCGCGCGCCTCGGCGAGGTCCATCTTGTTGAACACGACCAGCTGCGGCTTGGCGAGGAGCGCAGGGTCGTGCGCCTCAAGCTCATCGCGGATCACGTTGTGGTCCCACACGGGGTCCCTCGACGCGCCGTCCACGATGTGCAGCAGCACGCGCGTCCGCTCCACGTGACGGAGAAACGCGTGACCCAGCCCGGCTCCGGTGGAGGCGCCCTCAATCAGCCCGGGCACATCCGCAATGGTGGGCTTGCGGCCATCCGCAATCCCAAGGTCCATGACCCCAAGGTTGGGCTCAAGGGTGGTGAACGGGTAGGCGGCAATCTTGGGCGTTGCGGCGGTGAGCGCGGCAAGCAGCGTGGACTTGCCGGCGTTGGGCAGGCCAACAAGACCCACGTCGGCGATGAGGCGGAGCTCGAGGCGCACCTCGTTCTCCTCGCCGGGCTCGCCCTTGAGCGAGTGCTTGGGCGCCTGGTGGGTGGAGGTGGTGAAGTGCGTGTTGCCAAGGCCGCCGCGGCCGCCGCGCGCCACCATCGTCATCTGGCCCACGGCCACAAGGTCAGCCATCAGCGCGCCGGTGGTTCCGTCCAGCACGGCCGTGCCGGGCGGAACGGCGAGATACAGGTTTCCGCCCGCCTTGCCGTGGCGTCGCGAGCCCTCACCCCGGCTGCCGGGCGTGGCGCTGAACTGGTGCTTGTAGCGAAAGTCACGAAGCGTGGTCTGGCCCGCGTCGACGCGGAGGTACACAGAGCCGCCACGGCCACCGTCCCCGCCGTCGGGTCCGCCACGGGGCACGTGGGCCTCACGCCGGAACGTCGCAGCGCCATCGCCGCCGGCGCCTGCGCGCACGCTAATGCGGACTTCATCAAGGAACATCGGAGCCATTCTCGCATGGGGTCAGCGGAAGACCCCAACCGCGGCTGTGTGCCGGAGAGGCGACCTAGAGGTACGCCATCGGGTTGACGCGGTAGCCGTTGTCCACCTGGCCAATCCAGACCTCGAAGTGGAGGTGCGGACCGGTGGCGTGGCCGGTCATACCAACCCGGCCAACCTGCTGGCCGCGCGAGACGTACTGGCCGACGGCAACGGTGAGCGCGGACATGTGGTAGTAGCCAGTGCCGAGGTTGGAGCCGTTGGAGAGCCAGACCTGCCAGCCGCCGCCGTTGTTCTTCCAGCCGGCAAAGACAACCCGACCGCTGGCGGCGGCGACAACCGGTGTCCCCATCTGGGCGGCGATGTCGATGGCAAGGTGGATGCCGTGGAAGTACTGGCTGATGTAGTTGCCGCCACCGATGACAGGCCAGCGAAGCCGGCCGCCGGTGTACTTGGTGCCGATGCCGGACGCGGTGCCGCCGGACGAGGGGTGGTACTTGACAACGGCGACGGGAAGGGGCTTGGGCGTGGGGATGGGCGCG